>NZ_JANQCZ010000006.1:0-116841 GCF_024723605.1 Campylobacter sp. LMG 17559 | reverse complement strand
TATAGCTTGTAAAGGTGATAACAATCTTGATGAAATAAAATAAACAATAAGACATGATAAAATTAAAATCACAATAGATGTTATAATTTGATCAAATACATCTTCAATAACTAATTTATCTAAATCATCTTGTTTTTGAATTGCACACGCTACATAGTTAACATGAGCATTTGAATTATTAATATTTGCACAAACTCCAAATCTTTTTTCTCTACTATTTATCCCAGTATATTCAAAAGTCTTATAATCACCTACTACTTTATGGTGATTTTTAATCTCATCGATGTTTGGGTATGATTTTAATATTAAAGACTTATCGTTAGATGCAAAAGGTATTGAACTAGTATTGTCAAAAACAAATACACTTCCTGGTAATTTTTCAAATGTTTTTTGTAGAGATGTTAAAAGTAAATCAACACCCAAAACAGCTATAAGTTTTCCATTTTTTTCAATAGGTACAGAATAAGTAAAACTAGGGAATTTTGTTACTGAATCTTCGTACACATCACTTACAAAAACACCTTTATTTTTTAATGCTCCCTTGTACCAATCTCGCGTAGTCGCATTATATTGAGGATCATCATAATAACTTATACCACCACCTCTTTTTCTAAAAGGTATTCCTTTCTTATCTGATTCTGCATCACTAACAAGCATGGTTCCATCAGGAAAACCAAGATATACTGCTAAAGTATTTGAACCGTCTTTAAATACTTTCAAATCCTTAGCAAAATATTCCCCTAATTTATCAAAATTTTCTGTCTGATATTTTGGTAATGAATCTATATATTTTTTTATAGATAATAGAATTTCAACATAACTTTCAATATAAGTTTCCACTTGAGCAGTAGTTACTAATAAATAATCTTTATTTGCATTTTTACTATTTATAATAAGATTTTCTCTACTTGAATAAAAAGCCATTGCCGTTACTATAAACAAAGCTAAAGCAACTATAATCCCTGTAGTATAAGAAAGTTTATTTTTTACACTAATAAAACTATTTTTAAAAAGCATTTATTTTCCTTGAATTTTATTATCATTATATTAATAATTCTATCAAAAAATTATAATAATAATTTTAAAAATTCATAAAAAAACAAAATATTTTTTAAAAATGTAAAATAAAGTGATAGATGTAGAAATTTTTTAGTAAAATAGCAGTGAAGTAAGACTTCACTGCTATAAAATTATAGTTTACTTTCGTTTTTGCTTAGATAATCAGCAACACCTTTAGGGTCAGCTTTCATACCTTCATCACCTTTGTTCCAGCCAGCTGGGCAAACTTCACCATGTTCATTAGTAAATAACATAGTATCAACCATTCTAATCATCTCATCAATGTTTCTTCCAAGTGGTAAGTCATTGATCACTGCATGACGAATTGTTCCATCAGCATCAAGTAAAAAAGAACCTCTTAAAGCAACTGCCTCTTCAAATAAAACATCAAAATTTCTCGCAATTTGTTTAGTTAAATCAGCTATTAAAGGAAATTTAACTTGACCTATACCACCTTGATTTACTGGCATATTTTTCCATGCAAAGTGAGAAAATTCATTATCACAAGATACGCCGATTACTTCAATACCTCTATCTTTAAAATCTTGATATCTTTTATCAAAAGCAATAATTTCAGATGGGCAAACAAAAGTAAAGTCTTTTGGATAGAAAAATACTACCGCGCCTTTTGGTCCTATATTTTTATAAAGATTAAAATCTTCAACTATTTGGTTATTTCCTAATACAGCTGGTGCTGTAAAGTCAATAGCTTTTTTAGTAACTATCATTTTTTATCTCCTAATTAATAAATTTTATTTGTAACAAAATAATATCATTTGTAAATTTAAAAATTTATTAATTGTGTAAAATTATCCATAATTTAATTTTATTATCAAAATTAATAGATTTTAAGAATAAAATTAACACAATTTTGATAATCTTGCATTTAACATTTAATATTAAGGAGTAAAAAATGGCAGTTAAAATTACTGATATATGTATAGCATGTGGTTCTTGTATAGATGAATGCCCAGTAAGTGCGATCGTAGATGATGCAAATAATCCTGAGGGCGAAGACAGATATTATGTTTATGCAGATAAATGTGTTGAATGTGTAGGACACAATGATCAACCAGCCTGTGCAAGTGCTTGCCCAACTGATGGTTGTATTGTATGGAGTGATGTAGTAGGTGGTCAACCAAGTCGTGATAACATCGGTAGTGATTTAAGAGACGGTTCAACTCCAGTATTTGCTTAATAAATTTAATGTAAGTATCTTGATTTCAAGTTACTTACAAACCCTTCTATAAACTCTAAACTTTTATATAAATTTAAAGCATTTTTTGATATAATTAGCTCTTTTTATAAATATAAAACTTATTTAAATTAAGGGGACGATTTTGGAAAAAACACTTTCTATTATTAAACCTGATGCAGTAAAAAAAGGTGTTATTGGTCAAATTTTAACACGCTTTGAAAACAATGGTCTAAGAATAGCAGCAACAAAAAAAATACAGCTTTCAGAAAAAGAAGCGCAAGAATTTTATGCTGTACACAAAGACAGACCTTTTTTTAAAGATTTAGTTGAATTTATGATCAGTGGTCCGGTTGTGGTTTCTGTTTTAGAAGGCGAAAATGCAGTGTTAAAAAACAGAGAATTAATGGGTGCTACAAATCCAAAAGAAGCAGCTCCTGGTACTATTAGAGCAGATTTTGCAGATAGTATTGATGCAAATGCGATTCATGGAAGTGATAGCTTAGAAAATGCAAAAATTGAAATAGAATTTTTCTTTTCAAAAACTGAAATTTTATAATGAAAATTGCCTTTGCAAAACTTAGCTCTGTGGCTTATCCTTTTAAGCTAGATCTTGATAATATAGTTTTTGAAGGAACTATTACAAAAGTCAATCCAAAATTAGCAAAAATAAAAGCTAATTTCAAAGGATTTACTTATAGAAACTGTGATCGATGTGGCGATGAAATGGAGTTTGAAATCGATCAAAATATAGAGCTTTTTGCAAGCGATGGAATTTTTAAAGATGAAAATAATACTTTAAGTGATACTATGGAGTTTTTTGACTCTCATATAGATTTAATAGAACTTGCCACAAGTGAGTTACAATCTTATTTAAGTGATTATTTTTATTGTAATAAATGTTTAAATCAATAAAGGAGTAAAAAATGGCAGTACCTAAGAGAAGAGTGAGTAAAACTCGTGCAGCAAAACGCAGAACTCATTATAAAGTTACCTTACCTATGCCTATAAAAGACAAAGATGGTAGCTATAAAATGCCTCACCGTGTAAATCCAGTAACTAAGGAATATTAATAACGATGACAAGCATTGCTATTGATGCAATGGGTGGTGATTTTGGGGAAAAACCTATCATAGAAGGTGTGATTCAAGCTCTAAAAGAGCGTGAATTTAAAGCTATCTTGGTAGGGGATCCTCAAAAACTAAAAACCTTGATTCCTCAAGAATTAAACTCATACATAGAATACGAAGAAGCTTTTGATGTGTTTGCTATGGATGAAAATTCCACAGATGCACTAAAAAGAAAAGATAGTACTATTTACAAAGCCATTGATTTAGTAAGAAATCAAAAAGCAAAAGCTGTTGTTTCTGCTGGGCATAGTGGAGCTACTATGAGTTTAGCTACATTAAGGCTTGGAAGATTAGCAAATATTGCTAGACCTGCAATTGCTACTTTAATGCCAAATATCCATTCAAGAACACTTGTACTAGATGTTGGAGCAAATGTTGATTGTAAAAGTGAGCATTTATTTCAATTTGCTATTATGGGTGAAGCCTATGCTAAAGAGATTTTAAAAATTGCCAAACCTAGAGTTGCTTTACTATCAAATGGCGAAGAAGAATGTAAGGGAAATGAGCTTACCAAAGAAACTCATCAACTCTTAAAGCAACTTCCAAATTTTGTCGGAAATGCCGAAGGTAGAGATATCTTTAATGGTACTATAGATGTATTAGTATGTGATGGATTTAATGGGAATATTTTACTTAAAACCGGCGAAGGTGTAGCAAGTGTTATCACAAAGCTTCTAAAACAAGAAATTCAAAAATCTTTTTTAGCAAAACTAGGCTATCTTTTAGCAAAACCAGCTTTTAATGAACTAAAAACTCATATTGACTATGAAGAATACGGTGGAGCTCCGCTTTTGGGTGTAAAAGAATGTGTCATTATAAGTCATGGAAAAAGTGGTCCAAAAGCTATAAAAAATGCTATTTTTCAAGCATTAAATTTCACACAATCAAATATAAACCAAACTATAGAAAAAGAACTTTCTAATTATGAAATCAACTAAAGCTTCCTTAAAAAGTATAGCTTCTTATATCCCTACAAAAACTCTGAGTAATTTTGACTTAGAAAAAATGGTTCAAACTAGTAATGAATGGATATTAAGAAGAACTGGTATAGAACAAAGACACATAGCAAATGATGATGAGAATACAAGCGATCTTGGTACTAAAGCAGCTATTAAAGCCATACAAAGAGCTAATTTAAATCCTCAAGATATAGATGCGATCATCGTAGCTACTTTAAGCCCTGATTATTTTACCATGCCATCAACTGCATGTAAAATCGCTCATAATTTGGGCTTAAAAAATATCACCGCTTTTGATATTTCTGCCGCATGCTCAGGATTTATTTATCTTTTAGAGCTTGCAAAATCTATGGTTGAAAGTGGTACTAAAAAAAATGTATTAATCATAGGAGCTGAAAAAATTAGTTCTATTATGGATTATACTGATAGAAGTATTTGCGTGCTATTTGGTGATGGAGCTGGGGCTGGGGTTGTGTCATTAGATGATAATTTTCCTATTATAGATACTCATACTGCAAGTGATGGGGAATTTGGAGATTTATTAATGACTCAAAGAGCTCAAAAAAGTAGTATCTGCTCTCCACTTTCCATGCAAATGAAGGGGAATGAAGTATTTAAAATCGCTGTGAATACCCTAAGTAATGATGTTATTGAAATTCTTGCAAAAAACGATATAAAAAGCAAAGAAATTGATCTTTTTATACCTCATCAAGCTAATTTAAGAATTATCAAGGCCGTACAAGAAAAATTAAACTTCAAAGATGAACAATGTGTAGTTACTGTTCAAAAATATGGCAATACCTCAGCTGCTTCAATTCCTATGGCAATGAATGATGCTTACGAGCAAGGTCGTTTAAAACAAGGTTCATTAATATTGCTTGATGCTTTTGGCGGAGGCTTTACTTGGGGTTCAGCATTGCTTCGTTTTGGCGGAGAAAATAACAACAAATAAGTAAAAACTTATTTGTTGTTAAAAGCTCCAATTTGATCTAATACTGACTTTCTAGTTTGATTATCTGAAGAATCTACGCGGATATAAAATTCAACTCTATTGTTTATTTCATCTTCTTTGTTTGCGCTCAAAGGATAATTTTCACCAAAACTAACCACTATAAGCTGAGCTGGATTAATTCCTCTAGTAATCAAATAATCAGCCACAACTTGAGCTCTTTTACTTGCTAAATCAAAATTTCTCTTAGGATCTTTATCACTTGCATCAGTATAACCTCTAAGTTCTATTTGAGCTTGTTTTGGCATTCTTTTTAAAACTTCGCTAATACGTTTTAGAAAATCTTGCACATCAGCTGAATCAATTTGTGTACTACCCCTAGCAAATTCAACCCTTGCAGGCAAATTTAAAACTATATTATTTTCTCTTTGATCTAATGCTGCTTTTAATTTTTCTATATTTTCTTGTTGGGTGATACTTAATTTTTTAAGCTTTTCAAGCTCTTCAACATTTGCATTAGATGGTGCACTGTATTTATTATGCACTTCACTTTCTTTTTCTAAAGGATTTGAAGCAGTAAATTCAAAAATTTTAACAAATTCAGTTTTTAAAGCCTCAGTTTTAGCGGGGTTACTTTCAGAAATCGCCCAAAGAGCAATAAAAAGCGCCAAAAGCAAACTTAAAAAGTCTGCATAAGGCACAGCCCATTTTTCACCTGCTGGACATTCTGGACATTTATGTTTTTTTCCCATTTTTTAACTCTTACTTATCAAATTGAGAAATTCTAGGCTCACCTTGTCCAAGATAATTAAACAATTTAGCCTCTAAATCCCTAGGGTTAGCTCCCTCTGCAATACTTACTATAGCATGCGAGATAACTATCCTTTCTTTAATGAGTTCATGAGCATTAGCTTTGATTTTATGACCCCAAGGTCCAAATAAAGCATAAGCACCAAAAATTCCAGTTACCGTTGCAGTAAATGCTCCTGCAATACCTGCTGCCATAGCTTGAGGATCATCTAAAAGTTGCAAAGCAAGCATAAGCCCCATAACCGCACCAACAAGTCCCATAGTAGGACAAGTCTCACCAAAACGGATCCAGTATTCTGCCGTTTCTTTGTAATATTCTTCCATTTCCTCTATTTGGATTTCCATGCTTTCTTTAATCTCTTCTACGCTCTTGCCATCAACCATCATCATCATGGTTTCTTTTAAAAACTCATTATCAATTTCATTAGTTTTTGACTCTAAAGCCAAAAGCCCATCTCTTCTTGCTATGATAGAGTATTCTACAAGCTCAGATATCCTTTGACTTAAATTTACCCCCGCACCTTTAAAGGCAAGTTTTAATTCTTTATAAGCTGCTTTAACAAATTTTTTATGAGTTGCTGTCATCGCACAAAAAGCCGCAGTTGGAACCACGATTAAAAATGAACTTAAATGCAAAACATGTAAAGGGTTACCACCCTCTAAAATATCCCCCACAGAAATACTAACAACAGCTAATACCATCCCAAGTATGGTTGAAAGATCCATTAATTATTCTCCTTATTTTAATGCGCCCCAATTTTTGGCAATACTTGATGAAGTTTTTAATTTAACTTTTAATTTTACAATATTTTCCATAATATCACTAGCATTTTTTGCAAATTCCTCACAAAGTTCATCTTTTACTTCAAAAATAAGCTCATCATGGATTTGTAAAATCAAACGTTTATTTTCATCTAAATCTTTTGCAATTTCTATCATTGCAAGTTTTATTATATCGGCAGCAGAGCCTTGAAGTGTAGAGTTAATACTCTCTCTTTCATACATCGCCACATGCATAGGCTTTGCATTTTCAAAGTCAAAATAACGCTTACGACCTAGCAAAGTCTTTATAAAACCATTTTGCTTAGCTTCATTTTTTACCTTTTCAAAATAGGTTTTAATGCTAGTAAAATTCTCAAAATATTTTTCAATATATTCTTTAGCTAACTTTGCTTCTATTTTTAAATTTTGACTCAAAGTCTTATAACCCATACCATAAATAAGACCAAAATTTATGCTTTTAGCAATACTTCTTGTCTCATAATCACTACGATTAAAAATCATAATAGCAGTTTTTGCATGAATATCCTCATCATTTAAAAAGGCCTCTAACAACTTTTCATCTTCGCTAAAATGCGCCAGCATTCTAAGCTCAATTTGTGAATAATCAAGTGAAATAAAACTAAATCCTTCTTTTGCTACAAAACAGGATTTATAATCTTTAGCATATTGACCATGCGCAGGGATGTTTTGTAAATTTGGATCCTTTGATGAAAGGCGTCCAGTAGCTGTTCCTGTTTGTAAAAAGCTTGAATAAATTCTTGAGTTTTCATCTTTTTTAGCTAATTTTAACAAAGGTTCACAATAAGTAGAAACTAATTTTGCAAGCTCTCTATAAGCTAAAATTTCTTTTACAATCGGATGGTTATCTAAAATAGCATTTAAAACCTTTTCATCAGTAGAATAACCTGTTTTACTTTTTTTACCACTTGGTAGCTTTAGTTTTTCAAATAAAATACCCCCTACTTGTTTAGGAGAGTTGATATTAAATTTTTCACCTGCTAAATCATATATTTTTTCACTTAATATTTTGATATCTTGATTAAAACTTTGCATTAAGCTTTCAAGCTTTTGAGTATCAAGCTTAATGCCGTTATTTTCCATCATAATAAGCACTTTGATAAATTCAAACTCACTTTTTTGTGCAAGCTCAAACAAAGGCTTTTCTAAATTTTTTAAAAAATACAAATAAAATCTTAAAGTGATATAAGCATCCTCGGCTGCATATTTACAAGCTTTTTCTACGTCCACTCCTGCAAAGTTTTCTCCTTTTTTTACCAAATCTTCAAAATGCAAAGTCTCATAATCAAACAATCTTTTTGCTAAATCATCCATATTTACACGCAAACTTGGCTCTTTAAGCCATGCAAGTATCATAGTATCAGCATAATTTTTTGGAGGAAGTAAATTAAAATTATTTTTTATAATCTCAAAATCATATTTAAGATTATGACCTATAACCATGCTTTGATAGATTTTTTCTATGCCTTTTTTGGCCACTTGCATAGAAATTTGCTTACAAACTCCCAAATAATCATGCGCAAGTGGCACATAAAAGGCTTCACTTTCATGAAAACAAAAGCTAAACCCTACTATCTTTGCTTCTTTGGTATCTAAGCCCGTAGTTTCAGTGTCAAAAGCAACAATGCTTTGATCATCAATTTTTTCTAAAATTTCAAATAATTCTTTCTCATCTAAAATTAATCTTGCATTAAATCCTAAATTTTTATCTTTATTAGTAGGATTAGTGCGTAGTTTTTTCAATAAAGCATTTAATTCATAATGCTCTAAAATATCCATAATCTTAAGCAAAGGTTCATCTTTTGGATACTCACAATTTAAAAGCATATCTTTTACATCTAAATTTTCATACAAAGAAGCAAGTTTTTTACTCAAAAAGGCATTTTCTTTGCCCTCAAGCAATAAATTACGACTTCTTTCATTACGCACTAGTGTTAAGTTTTCATAAATTCCCTCAATACTTTCAAACTCATCAAGTAAATTTTTAGCACCCTTAGCACCAATTCCTTTTACCCCTGGGATATTATCCGAGCTATCTCCACATAGAGCTAAAAAATCTCTTATTTGGCTAGGTTTTACCCCATATTTTTCCCAACATCCTGCTTCATTGTAATCATTTTTTGAAATAGGACTATAAATACTAACTTTATCATCTTTTATAAGTTGATACAAATCTTTATCTTGAGTAATAATTCTTATAAAAATATCCTTATTCTCACACTCTTTAACCAAAGATGCGATGATATCATCAGCTTCATATCCTTCGCAAGAAAAACTTGAAAAACCCATTTTTTCTATCATTTGAATACAAATTGGAATTTGAGCTAATAAATCAGGTGGAGGTGGAGTGCGGTTGATTTTATAATTTGGATCAATTTCACTTCTAAAAGTTTTTCCTTTACTATCAAGAGCAAAAATAATCATATCACTAGGATGTTCATTTTTCAAACTATAAATAAAATTAGCAAAACCGCTAATCATATTACTAGGCTCGCCTTTTGAATTTTTCAAACCCTTTAAAGCATAAAAAAGTCTAAAGAAAAAGCCAAAAGTATCAATTATGGTTAAAGTTTTCATTTGTTTCCTATATTAAAAAATAATAATAATTATCGCCCAAAATTATTTAAAAGTCGGTAAAAAGTATTAAATTTCCATTTTAAGCATTTTAGATAAAATTATCATTTTGAAATTTCAAATAAAGGTTTAATCTTGCAAACAAAATCAATCGCGGATGAAAATTTTCAAACTCCACAAGGAAAAAAAGCCTTCAAAAAGGCTGTGTTTTCGTGTTGGCTAGGAACTGCTATGGAATATGCAGATTTTGCACTTTATGGCTTAGCTGCAGCTACTGTTTTTTCAGAAGTTTTCTTTCCTGAACAAACTCCTGTTATAGCATTATTACTTAGTTTTGTTACTTATGGTATAGGTTTTATCGCTAGACCTATTGGAGCTTTATTTTTTGGATATTTAGGAGATAAATACGGAAGAAAAAATGTATTGATGAGCACCATTGCATTAATGGGTATTTCAACTACTTTAATTGGTTTTATACCAAGTTATGCAGTAATTGGAATTTGGGCTCCTATATGTTTGGTTATTTTGCGTTTTATGCAAGGCTTTGGTGCAGGTGCTGAGCTTTCGGGTGGGACTGTCATGCTTGGAGAATACGCTCCTAGCAAACATAGAGGTTTAATCTCTTCTATCATCGCTCTTGGATCAAATAGTGGAACCTTACTTGCAGCTTTTGTGTGGCTTTTAGTTACAAGTATGGATGATGCTAGTTTTAAAGAATGGGGATGGAGAATTCCTTTTATAGGAAGTATTTTTATAGCACTTTTTGCTGTTTATATGCGTTTAAATGTAAAAGAAACTCCTGTTTTTGAAAAACAAAAAGAATTAATGCTAAAAATTCGTCATGAAAATGAAGCACATATGAAAAAAGATGAAAGAACTTTTTGGCAAAAAAGTCGTGCGTTTTGGACTATGGTGGGTATAAGAATAGGAGAAAATGGACCATCTTATCTTGCACAAGGCTTTATAGTAGGTTATGTAACTAAAATTTTACTTCTTGATAAATCAGTAGCCACAACTGCTGTTGTTATCGCTTCTTTGGTGGGATTTTTAGTTATACCTTTAGCAGGATATTTAAGTGATAAATTTGGAAGACGCATTACCTATAGAACCTTTTGCTTGCTTTTAATGCTTTATGCCTTCCCTGCTTTTATGCTACTTGATAGTAAAAATGAAATTATTGTAATTTTAACTATCATCGTAGGTATGTCTTTGGCATCTTTAGGGATTTTTGGTGTGCAAGCTGCGTGGGGTGTAGAACTTTTTGGAGCAAAAAATCGTTATACTAAAATGGCGCTAGCAAAAGAATTTGGCTCTATACTTTCAGGAGGAACTGCTCCTATGATAGCTTCAGCTTTGCTTGCTTATTATGGTACTTGGTGGCCAATAGCCTTGTATTTTGTTATCACTGCAGGAATTGGTTTTATCACAACTTTCTTTGCACCAGAAACTAGAGGCAGGGATTTAAATTTAATAGAAGATGCGATATGATACGCCTTATTTTAGATACTGATATAGGTAATGGCGTAGCAGGGGCTAATACCGATGATGGTTTAGCCCTTGGACTTATTTTAGCCTCCAAAGAAATCAAACTTGAAATGATTAGCACTTTAAGTGGTAATGTACAAGCTTTAACCGCTTATAGTGTTGCTAAAGATTTATTAAATAAGCTTAATCTAGATATACCTTTGTATTTAGGTGCCCATGAAGCTTTATGTGAAGATAGTCATTTTTGGAGACAAAGACTAGATAAAAGCGTAGAAGAGTTTAAGCTTACTCATCTTTGGGATCATATAAAACCTATAAAAATCTTAGAAAACATAAGCCCAAATGCTTGTATGAAAATGGGTGAGCTTATTATGCAAAACCCGGGTGAAATTTCCATTTGTGCTATAGGACCTTTAACAAATATAGCCATAGCGATGAAGCTTTTTAAAGACTTTGATAAAAATGTGAAAGAAATTTTTATCATGGGTGGAAGTTTTGATATGCCTTATCATATCAAAGATACAAATTTTGGCTTTGATCCTGAAGCTGCTAGTATAGTTTTAAACTCAAGAGCTAAAATCACACTTGTTCCTTATAATGCAACAATGCAAACTATGCTCACACATGAAGATTTAAATGCTTTAGAAAATCAAAATCCTCTTTGTGATTTTTTAATACAAACTTTAAGAATTTGGATTGATTATG
This sequence comes from Campylobacter sp. LMG 17559, assembly GCF_024723605.1. Taxonomy (NCBI): domain Bacteria; kingdom Pseudomonadati; phylum Campylobacterota; class Epsilonproteobacteria; order Campylobacterales; family Campylobacteraceae; genus Campylobacter; species Campylobacter sp. LMG 17559. The sequence continues at coordinate 105,174 of NZ_JANQCZ010000006.1, read as the reverse complement.
CAAGCAAAACAAGAGGTACAAATGGCACATGGATACATGATGCATTAACTATTGCTTATATGCTTGATCCTAATTTAGCAAATTTTGATGAGTATTTAGTAGATGTCATTTGTGATAGTACTTTTGCTAGAGGAAGCACGATAAGGTGTTTTAAAGATGCAAAAATGCCTATGAAAAATCATAAATTAAAAAATGCTATAAAAGTTTTAAAAGATATTGATAATGCTAGACTTTTAAATCTTTTAAAATCAAGACTTTTAAATGGAATTTGCTATGAAAATTACAAAAGCATAACGGCTTAATTTACCCAAGGCTATAAAAATACTTGCTTTTAAAAAAGAATACTTAGCAAATCCAAGCCCTAGTGCAAAAAGATCTCCCACTATGGGCAAAAAAGTAAAAAAAGCATACAAAGAGCCAAATTTTTTAAAGTTTGCATTGATTTTTTCTAATTTATACAAAGAGCCTTTAAAATATTTTTCTAAAATTTGACTCTCTCCAAAATAAGCTAATGCATAAGTACTTAAACTACCCAAAGTATTTCCCAAACTTGCAACAAATAAAATCATACAAGCATTAAAATCTAATTTCACAAAGGCAAGCACAAAAGCCTCACTTGCCATAGGCAAAAGAGTGCTAGAGAGAAAACATACTATAAAAAGCCCTATATAGCTTATGTCATTATATAAAAAATCAAACATTACAAATTTTCTTAGTATTTATTTTCCAAACTATCATTTTAAAGAATTTTTAATAACAATTATCTTAGAATGTAAAGTCATTTGGCAATTTTTTAAAAGGAAAAACTATGGAAAGGAAAAAAATTTCTAAACTAAATTTAGAATACTCGTTTAACAAAGCTTCTTTTTCTTGGCGTTAAGCCTGCTACTACATTTTCAATCATTTTTATTTTACATTTTTAGTTTTAGTTGATCATTTTTGATTTTATATTATAAATCATTTTAAGGAAATATTATGAAAAAATATTATGGAAAATTTGGTGGGCAATTTGTGCCAAATGAAGTAAAAATAGCATTAGATGAAGTAGAAAAAGCTTTTTTAAAACTCAAAAAAGATAAAGATTTTAACACAGAATTAAAAGAACTCTTAGCTAATTATGTGGGAAGACCTACGCCTTTATACCATGCTAAAAATTTAAGCAAGCTTTATAATCATGAAATTTATTTAAAAAGAGAAGACTTAACTCACACAGGAGCTCATAAGATCAACAATGCCATAGCTCAAGCCTTAATGGCAAAGAAAATGAATAAGAAAAAAATTATTGCAGAAACCGGAGCAGGACAACACGGGCTTGCAACCGCTACTGCAGCAGCACTTTTGGGACTTGAATGTGAGATATTTATGGGGGCTATTGATGTAAAAAGACAAGCCTTAAATGTCTATAAAATGGAGCTTTTAGGAGCAAAAGTTCATGCGGTAGAAAGTGGAAGTAAAACTTTAAGCGATGCAGTAGATGAGGCTTTAAATTTTTGGGTTAAAAATACCAAAGAAGTATTTTATGTAGTAGGAAGTGCAGTAGGACCTTATCCTTATCCGCAAATTGTTACGCATTTTCAAAGTATTATAGGTAAAGAATGTAAAATGCAACTTAGAAAATTAAATAAAAAAGTTGATTACATCATAGCAGCAGCTGGAGGTGGTAGCAATGCTGCTGGAATTTTTCATGCATTTTTAAAAGATGAAAAAGTTAAACTCATAGGCGTTGAAGCAGCAGGTTTAGGCAAAGATACACCTTATCATGCAGCCACACTTACTAAAGGTAAAGAAGGTATTATCCATGGTATGAAAACTAAGGTTTTACAAGATGATAAAGGAAACATTGCTCATACTTTTAGCATCTCTGCTGGGCTTGATTACCCTGGCATAGGTCCTTTGCACGCATATTTACAAGAAAGTAAAAGAGCAAGTTATCATGCTATTAGCGATGATGAGTGTATCAATGCTTTAAAATTATTATGTAAAGAAGAAGGTATTATACCTGCCATTGAAAGCTCACATGCATTAGCTTATCTAGAAAAACTTTGTCCGACTTTAAAGAAAAAAAGTGTGATAGTTGTAAATCTTTCAGGAAGAGGCGATAAAGATATGCAAAGTATTTATGAGTATAAAAAAGGTGAAATTTATGGTTGAAGGATAACTTCAACCAATTTATTTTTTTGTGTTTTTTAACTCTAAATTTAGATAATACCCCGTATAAGAACCACTTTTTTCATGATTTTTTGCAAGCTCTTCCACGCTACCTTTAGCTATAACCTTACCACCTTTAACTCCACCTTCAGGTCCCATATCGATGATATAATCAGCATTTTTAATCACATCTAAATTATGCTCTATCACAAACACACTATTTCCAAGATCGACTAAATGTTGCAAAACTAAAATAAGCTTATTAACATCTTCAAAATGAAGTCCTGTTGTAGGTTCATCTAAAATATAAAGAGTTTTTCCTGTATCGCTTCTGCTTAATTCTTTGGCTAGCTTAATACGCTGAGCCTCTCCGCCACTTAAAGTAGTTGCATTTTGTCCTAAGGTAAGATAATCAAGCCCAACTTTTACCAAAGTATCAAGTTTTTGCTTTATCTTTGGCACAGAAGTAAAAAACTCACTTGCTTCAATAATACTCATATTTAAAACATCAGCTATGCTTTTACCTTTATATTTAATCTCTAAAGTTGCATCATTATATCTTTTGCCATTACAAACATCACAAGTTACCATCACATCAGGCAAAAAGTGCATTTCTATTTTAATTTCACCATCTCCACTACACTTTTCACATCTTCCACCTTTAACATTAAAAGAAAAACGCCCTGCTTTATAACCTCGCATTTTAGCTTCTTTGGTAGCTGCAAAAAGATTACGAATTTCATCCATAGCACCTGTGTAAGTAGCAGGATTTGAACGTGGAGTCCTTCCTATAGGACTTTGATCAAGATAAATCACCTTATCAAGTTTTTCCAAACCTTCTATTTTGACCCCACTTAGTTTTTTAACTTTTTTAGCGCGGTTAAGCTCTTCTTTCGCAAATGGAAGCAAAGTTTGTAAAATTAATGAGCTTTTACCACTTCCTGAAACGCCTGTAATTGCTACAAGATTGCGTAATGGAAAATCTACACTTAAATTTTGAATATTATTAATACTCACATCTTTTAAACTAATAAAATCTTTTTGTTCTCTATTTTTTTGATGAGCAATTTGCTTTTTGCCACTCATATAAAGGGCAGTTTGGCTTTTGCTTTTTAACAATTCTTTATAAGTTCCACTAAATACAACCTCACCACCAAATTTACCAGCATTTGGACCAATATCTACGATAAAATCTGCTTCTTCTATAGTCATTTTATCATGCTCAACTACGATTAAAGTATTACCCTTTTGCTGAAGATTTCTTAAAGTTTTAATGAGTTTTGCTGTATCTCGTTCATGTAAACCAATGCTAGGCTCATCTAAAACATACATCACTCCACTTAAACCACTACCAATTTGAGATGCTATACGAATTCTTTGAGCCTCACCCCCGCTAATGGTTCTTGCATCACGCCCTAAAGATAAATACCCAAGTCCTACATCATAAAGAAAAAACAATCTTTCATTAATTTCTTTAAAAATAGGCTTAGCTATCAATCTTTCTTGTTCACTTAAATACGCAAAATTAGCTTCTTTTGAAAAAAATGCAGTGGTATTTTCTATGCTCATATCTAAAATTTCACCCAAATTTTTCTCAGCTACTTTTACAGCTAAACTTTCAGCTCTTAAACGATGACCATTGCAATCTTTGCAAGTTTTTTCACTCATATACTCGCTTAAATCTTTTTCATCTTTTAACATTTCATAGGCATATTTAACAGCACCTTCAAATTTACGACTTAAGCGATGTCTTTTCCATAAAAAGTTAATTTCCTTAGCATTACCATAAAGCACTAGACGCTTTTCTTCTTCACTTAACTCATTATATGGAATTTTTACCCTGATATCATTTTGCTCACAAAAGGCCATTAAAAACTTATAATAATAACTTTTATTAAACCCATATAAAAGCTTTATAGCTCCTGCTTCTAAGCTTAATTCTTCATTGATAAGTTTTTTCATATCTAGCGTATATCTTATACCAAGACCATCACAACTTGGACAAGCGCCTTTTGGAGAATTAAAAGAAAAACTCAAAGGCTCAAGCAAAGGAAAAGAAATTTTACAATCAAAACAAGCATTATGCTCACTATAATGAAAATGCTTAGGTATGTTTAATTCTTCATTATTTAAAACTTCAATTTCCACTTCACCAAAGCTCTCACTAAGCCCTTTTTCTATATCGCTTGCAAGTCTTGCTAACATATCATCTTGTACTTGAAGTCTATCTATTACAAGTTTTATTGTATGTTTTTTGGTTTTAGCAAGCTCAATATCCTCATCAAGACGCGTTAAAACTCCATCAATTTGTGCTCTAACATAGCCTTTTGCGACTAAATTTTCCAAAAGATCTGCAAAAGTTCCTTTTTTTTCTTTAATCAACGGCGCATAAATGATGATTTTAGCTCCTTTTGGAAGCTTTAAGATTTCACCTACGATATCTGCTGCACTCATAGATGAAATTTTTTGGCCACATTGATGACAATGTTGTGAGCCAATCCTTGCATATAAAAGTCTTAAATAATCATAAATTTCAGTAATAGTTCCAACAGTTGATCGAGGATTTTTAGAAGTTGTTTTTTGATCAATAGCAATAGCAGGAGTTAAACCTTCTATTTTATCAACATTTGGCTTACCCACTTTATCTAAAAACTGCCTTGCATAAGCACTTAAACTCTCAATATAGCGACGTTGTCCTTCTGCATAAAGCGTACCAAAAGCTAAAGTGGATTTACCACTTCCACTAAGTCCTGTAAAAACTATGAGTTTATTTTTAGGAATTTCTAGGTTGATATTTTTAAGGTTATTCTCTTTAGCACCAATGATATTTATTTTGTCATTATTCATAAAAATCCTCTTTTTACCTAATCAAGCATGTTTTTTAGCAAAATCTTTCATAAATTCACTTAACTTTTGAACCTTTTCAATGCTGATAGAATTATAAATACTAGCGCGAATTCCACCTAAAATTTTATGCCCCTTAAGACCTATCATACCATTTTCTTCAGCTTCTTTTACAAAAACTGGTTCTAAGTTTTTATCATGAGTTATATTAAAACTGACATTCATTAATGATCTATCCTCTTTTTTAGCATGACCTTTATAAAAACCATTACTCTCATCAATTACATCGTATAAAATTTTAGCCTTTTGTATGTTTTGCTCATTGATTTTATCTAAGCCGCCTTGATTTAAAAGCCATTTCATTTCAAGATTAAGCATATATATAGCAAAGGTTGCTGGAGTATTAAATAAAGAATTATTTTCAGCATAAACACTGTATTTTAACATACTAGGTATATTTTTGTTTTTACTACGCTCTATCATATCTTTGCGGATAAATGCACAAGCAAGTCCTGAAATTCCTGCATTTTTTTGCACTCCACCAAAAAGCATAGCAACATTAGAAAAATCTATCTTTTTAGAGAAAAAATCACTAGAAGCATCAATTATCAAAGGACTTTTAGTCTTTGGATAGCTTTTATACTGAGTTCCATAAATGGTATTATTAGAGCATATATAAGCATAATCTGCATTATCGCTAAATTCAAATTGTGGGATATGATCAAACTCACTTTCTTGGCTACTTGCTACTATTTTTGTATTTACTCCTAAAATTTCAGCCTCTTTAATAGCCTTTTTAGTCCAAACACCAGTATTAGCAAATTCACAAACTCCACCCATATATAAATTCATAGGTATCATAGCAAATTGCAAACTAGCCCCACCTTGCATTAAAAGCACTTCATAATCATCATTTACACCATAAAGCTCTTTTGCCATTTTAATAGCTTCAAAATGCACTTCTTCAAAAACCCTTCCACGATGAGAAACTTCCATAATAGAAAAGCCTTTGCCATGATAATCAAACAAATGCTCCTGTGCTTCTTTTAAAACCTCATCAGGTAGATTTGAAGGACCTGCACTAAAATTCATTACTCTCATTTTGTCTCCTTTTTATAGTATTTGGGCTTCTTTGCTCTCATTTATTGAGCAAAGTTTTATAATATCTCCCTTTTTTAGTTTTTCAAGAGAGATATTTTTGCCATCTTTTTGTAAATTTATCAAATTTTTACTTTTATCAAAGAAATTTTTATGCTGAGTTAAAAGCTCTTCAAAATTATTAAGTTTGTTTTCATAATTTAATAATTTTAAATTTAAAACACTCTTTAGTTGACTTTGTAAAAAATCAAGTTTTTGTTTTCTAAGAAAAAAAGCATTTTCTAAAGATTTAGCTTTGGCTAAATTTTGCAAGTGATCGATTTTGTTTTGATAAAATTTAAGATGATTTAACATTTGGTTTTTAAAACGCATAGCAAGCTCATCAAGTCCTTGTTCTAAGCTTAGTTTATTTGGAAAAATCATATCAATAGCTGCGCTTGGAGTTGGCGCTCTTAAATCTGCTACAAAATCACTAATAACATAATCAATCTCATGTCCAATAGCAGAAACAACAGGTGTTTTTAAAGAAAAAATACATCTTGCAAGTTCTTCATCATTAAAACAAAACAAATCCTCTCTACTCCCGCCACCTCTTGCTAAAATAATCGCATCTAAATTATACTCATTGGCTTTTTTTAAAGCATTTATCAAAGAATTTGGAGCGCTTTGTCCTTGAGTTAGAGCATTAAAAATAGTTATTTTACAAAGATTGTATTCCTTTTGTGAAATTAGCTTTAGCATATCTTGCAAAGCTGCTGAAGTAAAAGAAGTGATTATGCCTATTTTTTTAGGAAATTTAACAATGCTTTTTTTAACATTTGTATCAAACAAACCTTCTTTTTCAAGCTTTTCTTTTAGGGCTAAAAATTTAGCTTCTAAATCCCCAAGGCTTGTTTTTTGCATACTTTTAGCGATAAATTGATACCTACCACTTGCTTCATATAAACTCACATAACCTCTTAGATCAAGCATATCGCCAACCTTAGGTTTAGCTTGAACAAATTGATTAAAGCCTTTAAACATCACGCAAGCTATGCTTGATTTTTCATCTTTTAAATCAAAATACCAATGTCCTGAACTATGAATGGTAATTTTAGAAATTTCTCCACTAAGCTCTATATCATCAAGATGAAATTCTAATAAACTTTTAGCCTTTAAATTAAGTTCTGAAACTTTCATTTTTTTCTTGCAATAAACATAGAGCAAACACCAAAGCTAAAGCTTTTATACTCTAGCATTTCAAAGTGCACACTCAATTCTTTAATAAATTCTTCTTTGCTTAAAAAATCTTCTATAGAATTTGGCAAATACTCATAAGCACTATAATTTTTACTGATAAATCCACCCACTTTTGGCAAAATATTTTTTAAGTAAAAATCCCTACAAGCAGCTATAAAACCACCCTGCTCTCTTTTGGTAAATTCAAGTACAAGTAAAATCCCATCCTTTTTTAACACTCTTGCAAATTCTTTTATAGCTTCTTTTCTATCTACCACATTGCGTATGCCATAACTTATACTTATGATGTCTGCACTTTCATTTTCGAGTGGAAGTTCTTGTGCTTTTGCTTGTACAAAAGTCGCATCAGGAATTTTTTTCCTAGCCACTTCAAGCATGCCCGCACTTGGATCAACCCCTTTTACACTAATGATATTTTTATTTGCTCTTAAGGCTTGATTTTGCCATTCTATAATCATATCGCCCGTACCACAAGCTACATCGATAATATCAAGCTCATTATTAGAAAATTTAAAAACATCCAAACAAGCTTTTTTTCTCCAACTCACATCACTTCCAAAACTTAAAATTCTATTAGCCTTATCATAAGTTGGTGCTATATCATCAAACATTTTAACTATTTTTTCTTGTTTTTGCATGTTTTTCCTAACTATATATTTTTAATTTTTTGATGCTTTTTTCAATTTGTTTTATTATATTTTCATCATAAGAATTTTGGTCTAAATGCTTATACTTAAAATAATTTTTCAACTTTTTAATGCTTTTTTCTTCAAACATAGTTGCAAAATAGCATAATAAAAATTTTATTTTTTCTAATTCTTCTTCAAGATTTGTTTGAGATTTTACAATTTTTTTCTTTAAAAAAACTAATTCTTTTCTTAGTTTAAAAGCTATTAAAGACTTTAAAATTTGATTTTTTCCTTGATAAAATTCATAATCATTTTTTAAAATAAAATCCATATCAAGAAAAATATCATTAATTTTTTCATCGCTTAAAATAAAAATATATTTTTCTAATTCAAACTCATGGTATTTTTTCATATTAATTTGATTTATCAAAAATGAAAATTGTTGTTTTAGCTTATTTTGAATATTTTTTTCAAAAAGAGTATCAAAAACATCAAAACAAAAACAAATTTGCTTAAGGCTTATAAAACATTGTTCCAAGTTTTTTTCACTTGAATTTTTTAAAAAATTTAATCTGTCATTTTTTAAGTTTTTTAAAAGAACAAAAAGTAAAATTTTACCAGCTGAAAAACTTTGAATTTGATTTGGAAAATGCAAGTTAATATCTTTTTGTTTATCTAAAATTTTAATACATCTAGCACTATCAAAAACTTTAGAAAGATCCCCATATAATGCTAAATTTTTACTATAAAAATTCTCATCATCTGTAATTTCTTTATAATTTTTAAAAAAATGAGGTAAATCAAACCGCTTTGCTTCTTCAACGGCGGAAAAAATCACTTTTAAAATGACCAAATTTTTTAAATTGTTTTTAAAATTATAAAGGAAAAATTGGGTATTATCAAGCTCAAAACTAATTCTTGTTTTTTTTATTATATTGGTTATAGCATTTTTACTTTTTTGATGTTTAAATTCTTTTTTAGATATTTTATGAGTTTTTTTATCTAAAATATCATGTAATTTATAAAATGTAAATTGATAATAATCTTGATTGATTTTTTTATATTTGATATCACAAAAAGGATTTATACGTGTAAAAAATACACGTATTTTATCCTTAGAATAAGCAAGTTTTTCTTCTTTTAAAATTTTGATAAAATCATCGTTTTCAATTAAAAAGCGTCTTTGTACTTCACAAATCATTTTACTTGCAAAATTTACAACCATTCACATAAGCAAATACGCCAAGATAATCAATAATATTACCAATCTTTTTCTCAAGATCTTCTTGGTATTTATTAATCCCACTATCTTCATAGTGCACATCTTCTATGTGATTGCATTTGCTACAAATTACATGAATATGTGGATATTCATAAATGTCATAACAAGTTTTTTGATTTGGAGTATTAATTTCTACTACCAAACCTTGTTCTTTTAAGGTATTTAAATTTTTATATACCGTAGCTAATGAGATAGAAGGATATTCTTCTTTAATACTTTCATACAAAGATTCTATATTAGGATGCTCGTGGCGTTTTAAAATTTTTAAAATACAAAGTCTTTGTGGAGTAGCTTTTAAATCACAATTTTTAAGCATTTGAATAAGTTCCATAGTCTATTCTCCAAATATTTTTACTTATAGTATAACTCTTTTTTTATAAAAAAATGATTATATTAAAAGATATTTTTTATCTTTTAATAAATTTTAATTTTTTGACACAATGAATCAATATCAAGCTCTAAAAATTTTTCCACTTCACTTGTTTTGCCATGGGCTATAAATTGATCTTCAAATTCAAAACTTGCTAGTTTTATATGATAAAGATTTTCTTTTTGTAAAAAATTTGCAATCAAACTTCCCACTCCACCTATTTTAGCACTATCTGAAAAAACAAACCAAGTTTTTGTATCTTTTGCCAACTCTTTTAAAAGCTCTTCATCTAAAGGCTTTGCAAAAATCAAATCTATTAAGCTCGCATAATCTAATCCAAGTTTATCTAAAGCTAATTTTGCCTTAGCCACACCTTGACCAAAACCTAAAAATACTTTATCACTTTGTACTTTAGATAAAATTTGAGCTTTAGCAAGTTTTATCTCACATGGATTAAAATCATCATTTAATAAAAAATTACCCCTAGGATAGCGAAAAGCAAAAACGCCTTGATGAAAATATGCATACTCCATAATATTTTCCATCATAGCCTCATCTCTTGGAGCTGCTAGAGTAATATTTGGTATAGCACTTAAAAAGCTAATATCAAAAATACCCTGATGAGTTTCTCCATCTTCTCCTACAATTCCTGCTCTATCCATAGCTATAACTACATTTAAATTCATAATAGCACAATCATGAATTACTTGATCATAAGCTCTTTGCATAAAAGTACTATAAATTGCTATAAAAGGTTTAAAACCTTCTTTTGCCATAGCAGCCATAGAAGTAACTGCATGTTGTTCTGCAATTGCGACATCCCAAAAACGTTCAGGATATTTCTCTATTAATTTATCAAGTCCAGTACCACTTGGCATAGCAGCAGTTACACCCACTATATTTTCATATTTTTGAGCTAAATTCAGTAGGGTATTTGAAAAAATTTCTGTGGCGCTTTTTTTACTTATATTTGCCTTTAAACTCTCCCCGCTACTTCTATCAAAAGCACCTACTCCATGCCATTTAGCATTTTTTCCCTCGGCTAATGCATAACCCTTGCCTTTGATAGTTTGCGCATGCACAACGCAAGGTTTTTTCATAGCTTTTGCTTGATTGAGTGCATTAATAACCTCATTTAAATTATGTCCATCAATAGGACCAATATACTCAAGTCCTAATTCCTCAAACAAAAGTCCAGGTGTGATAAGCCTTAAGCCTTCTTCAAAACGCTTTGCCATATAAGAAGCGCCTTGAGGAAAGTACTCTAAAAGATTTTCTATGCGTTTTTTAAATTTTTGATAAAACTGCGTTGCCATTGCCTGAGAAAGGTATTTTGAAATAGCTCCAATTGGCCTTGATATACTCATTTCATTATCATTTAAAATGATTACACAAGAGTATTCTCTATCACCAAGTTCATTTAAAGCTTCATAAGCCATACCTGCACTTAGCGCTCCATCACCTATTAATACAACAGGCAAACGATCTTCGTTTTTTAATCTTATAGCCTTGCAAGCTCCAACTGCTAAAGATATAGAAGTGCTTGAATGTCCTGCTACAAAATAATCTCCCTCATCAGGCTTTGTATAACCACTTAAACCATTAAACTGTCTTAGAGTATGAAAATTATTTATTTTACCACTTAAAAGCTTGTGTGGATAAGATTGGTGTGAAACATCAAAAATAAAAGGATCTTTTTTTACATCAAAAACATAATGCATAGCTATACTAAGCTCAACTACACCTAAATTTGAACTTAAATGTCCGCCATTTTTACTCACTGTGTCTATAATAACTTCACGCAAATTGTTAGCTAAATTTTCTAACTCTTTAATTTGCATATTTTTAATATTTAAGTTATTTAAGTCTATCATTCATTAACCATATTTTTGATTTTTTGCAAACGATTATTAAGGTTTGATTCTATATTGCCTGCATCACTTAATATTAAAATACTCCCCTTATTAATCGCATCATCAAGACTAAATTTGATATTACTTTGCTCTTGTTCTAAATGTGATTTTACATATTCAAAATCATCAGGGCTAAGTTTTAATTCTATTTTAGTAGCATTTTTAAGCTCATTCATAAGCTCTTTTGCTAAATTTAATGCTATAAGTGAGGAATTTTCCTCAAGTTCTTTTGCAATCACTTCTTTTGCGATAATTACAGCTGTATCGGCTAATTCTTTTTCATTTTTAGATAAAAACTCATTTAAATTTTGCACTGTATTTTCAAGTTTTTCTACACTTTTTAAGTATTTTTCTTTTAAAGCTTCTAATTCACTTTCAAAATTTTTTTGAGCTTGCTCATAACCTTCTTTGGTAAATTTTTCTTTTGCATGTTCTAATTCTGTATTTAAGCGATTGTTAAATTCAGCCTCTTGACTTTCTATTTGCATTTGTAATTTAATAATATTTCCTGACATTTCATCAGTTTTTTTAAGCAAATCTTCTACAAAATCAGGTTGGATTTGTGGTTGTGGAGCTTGTGGGGTAGTTTCTACTGTTTGATTTTCCACTGCTTGCTGAGTAGTATTTTGAGCCAGAGGAGTTTGATTTATAGTTTGAGTTTCTTCTTGTTTTTGCTCTTCATTAGAAGACATTTCACTCATAACTTTAAAATGATATCCCTCAACTACATGAGCAGAAATATTTTCAGGTGAAATTACATTAGTTAATTTAGCCATAATCTTACTCTATCATCTCATCAGCCTCACCCACTTGGATAAGACCTTGTTCTGCAAGTTTTTGCACCACTTCTACAACTTTTCTTTGAGCCTCTTCAACATCTTTTACACGTACAGCACCCAAAAAGCCCATTTCTTCTACAAAAGCTTCAGCAGCACGCGTTGACATATTTGCCATAAATTTTTGTTTTAAATCCTCGCTTGCACCCTTTAAACCTATCATCAAATCGCGTTTATCAGCAGCTTTTAAAACTTCTCTAATCGCATTAGTACTAAGCTGAGAAATATCATCAAAAGTAAACATTAAATCTTTAATGGTTGTAGCAAGTTTTTCATCACTTTGCTCAATATAAGAAAGTGTTGTTTTGGATGCTTTTTGACCCAAGCGATTAAGCACTTCAGCAACCGCTCTTGGACCACCCACTTCAACTTTATAAGAAGTAAGACTTTCAAGTTTACTTTCAAGCACCGCAGATACTCTTTTGATAATTGAAGGTGAAATATCCCCAAGATTTGCCATTCTTATTACAACCTCAGCCCTTAACTCATCGCTAAAATACTCCAAAGTTTCAGCAGCTTGAGTAGTATCCATATGAGCTAAAATCAAAGCTATAGTTTGCGGGTGCTCTTTAATGATAAAGTCAGCAAGCTGTTGTGGTTTGATTTGAGAAAGATAAGCAAAATTTTGATTATTTTCCATACTTTTGGTAAGTTTTTCCAAAATTTTATTGGCAATTTCAGGGCCAAAAGTTCTAAATAAAATTTCTTTTGCATATTCCAAACCGCCACTTTTTAGATATTGGTTTGATTGTAATAAAGTATAAAATTCTTCTAAAACTGCAGTAGCAACTGGTTTGTCAACATTTTTTGCTAAAGCGATATAGCGAGAAATTTCAGTGATGACATTAATATCCATATGAGAAAATAAAACTGTCGTTACATCTTCTCCAAGTTGAATTAAAAAAATTGCGACCTTTTCTGGCATAGAAAGGTCATCATAGACCATTTTTTGTTCTTCACTAAGCTTTATCATCAGATATCCTTCTCACCAAATTCAGCTTCATTTTCAACAAGTTTTTGTAACAATAATGCCACTTCTTCACCTTTTTCATTAGCCACTGCTCTTAATTTTTCGAGCAAGACATCATATTGAAGTGCATCTTCATCAAAATTATCCCCAAAGCCAAGTTGTTCTTCAACTTTCTTACGTGCTGCGTTGAATTTTTCAATAGCATCTTCAGCCTCGTCAATGATTTGCCCGTCTTTTCCTTCCATCTCTTCTTCAAGCTTGATATCTGCAAGCATTTTTTGTGAAAATGGCACAATAACTTTTTTATAAAAGATGAAAAGTAAAATCGCAGCAAAGACATACTTAACAGGCGGGATAAATGGCTCAACAAATCTTGAATAGAAAGTTTGAACCTTATTTTCAACTTTAGCTGTTCTATGAAATTCCAAATTATTTACTTCAACCGCATCACCTCTAGCAAGATTAAAACCTATAGCGCCTTTAGTGAGATTTTCAATAGCTTGAATTTCTTTATCGCTCAAAGGAATGTATTCGTTTGTGATATTTCCCTGATCATCAGTAATTACTTTGTATTTTCCATCTACTACAACGGCCGCAGAAATTCTTTTAACAGTTGCAAATTGCTTAGTGGTATTGGTAATTTTTTTAGAAATTTCATTATTAGTTGTAGTTTGGTTTTTAGTATAAACCTCGCGTGCACCTTTATCATCTAAACCTTCTACAGGACCGATATTTGAAACAGCACCTGGTACACCTTGAATTTCTTTATCTTTATAGCCTTCTCTATGTTCTTCTAAAGTTTGCTCACTACGCACGACTGTGTTTGGATCATATACTTCACTTTGTGATTCTTCTTTAGAAAAATCATAATCAATACTAACCTTTGCTACTACCCTATCATAACCACCCGCAAATGGAGCAATAGAAGCAACAATTTTTTGCTCTAATTCATATTCTTGATCTCTTTTATATTTAATTTGAGCAGCAATTAAATCACTCTCAAAAGCACCCTCATCATCTAAAGGAATACCTTTTTGATCCATGATTTTTACATTTTCAGGGGTGAGTTTTGTCACTGAAGAAGCAATTAAGTTTTTAATCCCCATAATTTGCTTTTTATTAAGCTTTAAGCCTTCTTTTATCGTCAAAGCTACTGAAGCAGTTGGTGGGACTTGTTGTTGAGTAAAAAGTGTATCTTTAGCAAAAGCAATATGCACTGTGGCACTATGGATAGGCTCTAAACTTTCAATCGTTCTAGCAAGTTCACCTTCTAATGCTCTTTGGTATTTTACCTTTTGCTCAGCTTCTGTTGCGCCAAATTCTTGTTTATCAAAAAGCTCAAAACCTACTTTATTATCTTTTGGCAATAACCCTGCAGAAGCAATAGCTAAACGCTGTTTATACACTTGTTCATTAGGTACTAAAATGGTTCCCTCATCACGCAAAATATAAGAAACCCCGCTTTTTTCAAGCTGCGTTACTATCATCGCTGAATCACTAGTATTAGCATTTTCAAACAATACTGAATATCCAGCCTCACTAGCTACTGTAGAACCACTTCTAAAAAGGGTTAAAAATACTAAAAATCCAACTACAACAACAATAGAAGCAGCAATGATAATACGCTGTCTTAAACTTAAATTTTGATAAAGCTGACCTACTTGGTGCAGTATAGTTTTATAATCCATTTATTTCCTACAAACTAAAAATTTTTAGAAAACTCTTCAAAAAACCTTGAATTTTCATACTCTGTACCTATACTTATACGCACAGCATTTAAACCATAACTTTGTAAATTTCTTATTATTATACCGTTTTTAAGCAATTTTTCAGATAAATCTGTGCTATTTTTTTCATCAAAAAAATAAGTAATAAAATTTGTATAGCTTGGAATGTATCGAATTTTATAATTTTTAGCAAAATCTTCATAAAGTTTCATTTGTGAAAAATTATTTTCCAAAGTTTTTTGCACAAACTCATCATCATCTAACACAGCAACAGCAGCTTTTAAACTCAAATTAGTCACATTAAAAGGTGCTCTTAATTTATAAAACGCATTAATAATTTCCTTGCAAGCTATACCATAACCCACTCTCATACCACCCAAACCATAAAGCTTAGAAAAGGTTCCTAGATATACTGCATTTTGAAATTTATGGATTAATTCTTTAGGATTAATATGCTTTTTACTATCTTTAAATGAAGCAAATTCATTATAAGCTCCATCAATGGCTACCAAACAATCCTCATCAATTTTTTCTAAAAACTCAAAAACCTCACTTGCGTCTAAACACTCACCCAAAGGATTGTTTGGCAAGCATAAAAAAATTACTTTGATTTCATTTTTATGCTTTTGATATAACTCATACAACTCATTTAAATCATGGGTTAAGCTTGGGGTTTTATAAACCTTAACTCCTAGTTGTTTTGCATAAATTTCATACATAGCAAAGCTAACCCCGCATTGCAAATAAGCCTTAGAATGATCAAGTTTTGCATGCACTATATATTCTATGATTTGATCACTCCCACTACCTATGATGAGATTTTCTTTTAAGATATCATATTTTTGTGCTAAAGCTTGTTTTAATTCACTCATAGTATCATCAGGATACAAATGAGCTAAATGTGCATTATTTATAATGGCTTCTTTAGCTTTTTTGCTTGTACCATAAGGATTTTCATTACTCGCTAGTTTAATAACTTCTTTTAAACCATATTCTTTAGCAATTAAATCCATATCCTTGCCACTTTCATAAGTTTTAATAGCTTCTAAAAAAGGATTAAATTTCATTACTTTCTCCTGATAAATACGATCCAAGCCATTTTATATGCTCAGCTTTTTTTAATACTCTTTGGACATTTTCATCATCAATATGTCCTTCAAAATCTATATAAAAACTATGTACAAATTCTCTTGTTTTTATAGGGCGTGATTCAAGTTTTGTTAAATTTATCCCCTCTTTTTTAAACTCATATAATAAATCACTAAGCCCACCTGGTTTATGTGCAGCAAGTGCTAAAATAGAAGTTTTACAATGAGGCATTTGAGGTATTTTTATATCACTTAAAATCAAAAACCTAGTGCGATTTGCCAAATTATCCTCAATCGTTTCAAATAATATAGGCACATTATAAAGTTTTGCTGCAATTTTAGAGCAAATCGCAGCTGAAGTAACATCTTGCGAAGCTAAGTAAGCTGCATGAGCTGTGGATTTACTTGCTACAAATTCCACTTCGCTTAAATCATGACTTTCTAAAAAATTTCTACATTGATTATAACCTTGTGGATGAGAATATATGCGTTTAATATCTTTTAAATTTTCACTCATACTTACAAAAGAATGATGAATGTCCATATAAATTTCAGCAAAAATCTTTACATCTTCATATTTTCCAAGACAATCAAGCGTCACACCCACTGCACCTGCTGTATTATTTTCTATAGGTACTACTCCATATTTTGCTTCTTTGTGAGCTAATTCTTTAAAAACATCTTCTATATTTGCAAGTGGAGTATAACGACTCA
Source organism: Campylobacter sp. LMG 17559 (assembly GCF_024723605.1). Lineage (NCBI taxonomy): Bacteria > Pseudomonadati > Campylobacterota > Epsilonproteobacteria > Campylobacterales > Campylobacteraceae > Campylobacter > Campylobacter sp. LMG 17559. The sequence goes on along the minus strand of NZ_JANQCZ010000006.1, from coordinate 88,316 downwards.
TAGCACCAAAACGTGTTCTTGCTACTTGATGCGTATAGCTTCCCTCAGGTCCTAAATAAGCTATGCTTTGGGGCATTTCTAAATTTCTTGATACAGCAAAAATTTCTTGATAAATTGCTTCGATTGCATTTTGATCTAATAAACCATGATTATAATTTTTAAGTCTATTTATAATAGCTCTTTCGCGCTCAGGTCTATAAATACTTCCACCTAAATTTTGCTTAATAACTCCTATATCTTTAACATGAAGCATTCTTTCATTAAGTAAAGCCAAAATTTTATCATCGATAGTATCGATTTTATTGCGTAATTTTTCTATCTCTTTCATTTAAACCTCGATATGTAGTAATCCTTAATACTATCATATACAAAATTAAGTTTAGTTGTATCAAGACCTTGAGTGTTAGAAATTTTACCGCTTAAAACTAAGCCTGTTTGCATGCCAAGCTCATAAGCACCAAGCAAATCGCCTTTAAAATCATCACTAATGATTAAAGTCTTTTCAAAACTCACATTACAATCTTGTTGTTTTAATAAATTTAAAGCACTTGCATAAAAAGCCTTACTAGGTTTTCCTATCACCTTATAATCAAACTCGCATGCATTTTTAAGCATAGACATAATACTTCCAACACCTGGATAAAGCCTTGAGTTTTTCTTATAAATACTACTTTCATGCATTGCTATAGCTTGCACACCATTTTTAAGATACTCTATCATACTAGCAAAATCTTGAAATTTAAAATTATCATAACTTGCTAGTAAAAATACTTTTGGGTTTTTATAATCAAGCTCATAACCTAACTCTTGAAGTGAATCTAAAAATTCTTTTGCTCCAAAAGCTGCTATTTTACAAGGTTTTAAATGATCTTTTAAAACACAAAAAGGATCAATATAAACTTTTTCATTAATTTCAAAACCCAAATTTTGCAAATAATTTAAAAAATCTAATTTTTTGGTATTATTGGTAATAATCACATAAGGAATTTTTTCTTTATTTAAAGATTTAATGAGTTCTAAAGCACCATCTATAGGACTTTTATCATGATCTGAAATCAAAGTCCCTTGTACATCTAAAAATAACATTTCAATCCTTTAAAAAATCAAGCTCTAAAGCAATTTGATCCTCATAACTTTCTCTTTTTCTAATCATTCTTACTGTGCCGTTTTCACAAGCTAGCTCACATACTCTATTGCGAGTATTATAATTACTACTCATGCTAAAACCATACGCACCTGCGCTTTTAACTATGATCAAATCTCCTGCTTTTGTCTTAGCTAGTTTTCTATCTTTAGCTAAAAAATCTCCACTCTCACAAACCCCACCAACAATATCACAAAGGCTCTCTTCTTTATTTTCACCCAAAAGCTTAATTTCATGATAAGCACTATATAAACTTGGACGTAATAAATCATTCATCGCCCCATCAACAATCACAAAACGCTTTTTATCATTAAATTTTTCATATAAAACTTTAGTAACAAACTCACCTGCATTTGCCACTAAAAATCTACCAGGTTCCATACCTATACACACATCAAGACCTTGTAAACTTGCTAAAATTCCTTGAGCATAATCATATAAAATTGGTTCTTGCTCATCTTTATAACAAACCCCTAAACCCCCACCTATATCAAAGAATTTAATATTAATTTTTAAAGCCAAAAGTTCTTTTACTAATTTTGCAACAATCGCAGAAGCTTCATGAATACTGCTTATATCAAGAATTTGCGAGCCTATGTGAAAATGCACACCAACTGGCTCTAAAAATTGTGAGTTTTTAGCATAAAGATACATTTTTTTAGCACTTTCTATATCTACGCCAAATTTATTTTCATGCAAACCTGTAGAAATATAAGGATGTGTTTTAGCATCTACATTTGGATTTACTCTTATGCTTATACGAGCTATCTTTTGATTTTCTTTAGCAATTTGTTCTAAAAGAAGCATTTCTTCATAGCTTTCTAAATTTACATAAAGTATGTTTTGCTCTAAAGCATATTTTAACTCATCAGCACTTTTACCTACCCCACTAAAAATAATTTTATAATTTTTAGCCCCTGCTTTTAAAGCTCTATAAATCTCACCCGCACTAACACAATCAAACCCACTATCCAAAGAAGCTAAAAGTTTTAAAACACTTAAATTAGAATTTGCTTTAACTGCATAAAAAATTTGTGACTTTCTTGCTTTAAAAGCATCTTTTAACATTGTAAAGCGTTCTTTGATTTTATCAAAATCATAAATATAAAATGGTGTGTTATATTCTTTTGCTAGTTTTAAATAATCCATAAAAACCTCACTTGTAGTTATTTGTGTTTAAAATAATAAAAACTTCCTATACTCATTAAAATAAATACTGGTAGCATTATACCAAGCTCTGGAAGTAAAATTTCATTTTCACTCAATCTTGTTAATAAAAACAACAAGCCCCAAACCAAAAGTATGCACACAAAAAATACAAAAGCTAAAAGTGCGAGATTAAAAAATCTTGCTGTTAAAGGGAAATAATAATACACAATAAGCATTAAAAATGGTGCAAAAAATGGTGTAAGAACTAAAGAATACAAGCTTGTTCTAAGTGTATTAGTAGAAATATTTTGTTTTGCAAAAATTACCATACTTTCTAGTGCGTCTAAAATAGAATAAGAAGGATTGCTCTCTACTAAAGAAATTCTTTCTAAAATTTTTGGAGAAAAATCTTCTAAACCTTTAATATTTTTAAATTCTTCTATACTTAAACCCTCTTTTGAAACAATCAAATTTTGTGGTACATTAGTAGCTTTAGCATCATTCAAATCCCAAGAATCTCCATTAAATTTAGCAGTTTTTGCATGGATTATGCTTTGAATGTCTAAATTTTTTACATCAAAGATTTTTACATTATATAGGGTTTGAGAACTTGTTTTTTGTATATAAATAAATTTATCATTATATTTAATCAAAACTTCCCCACCCTCTCTATCTACAACGCCACGCTTAAGAATATTACTTTTATATTCATCTGCATAAGCAAAGGAGCTAAAATTAAGTCCAACATAAACACAACAAAAAAACATAGCCCATAAAAAAGGATAAAAAATCACTTGATTTTTACTTAAACCCAAAGCATATAAGCTAACAAATTCATTCGAGCGTATCATATTAAAAATACATAAAACCAAAGCAAGGACTATAGCTAAAGGTAGTATATAAGAAGCCGCTGAGCATGTTAAGAAAAATATATATAAAAGCTCTAAATTTGCACTTTTTGGTAGCCTATTGAAATTGAGCAAAAAATCAATCGCTACAAAGAAAAAAGTCAAAGAAAAAAATAAAATAAAAAATGATTTTAAATACAAAGATGAAATATAGCGAAAAAATATACTCATCGTTTAACTTTTTAAAGAATATTTTGAAGCGATTTTTTCTATATCAGAATTTAAAAGCTCAAATAAGGCTTTTTTACTATGTTCTAAAACCTTAGTTAAACTTTCTTGCTCTTCTTGTTTAAATTTCCCCAAAACATGAGAAATTACATCTTGTCCTTTTCCTACTCCTATACGTACTCTCTCATAAGCATTACCACAAAGATTATCTATACTTTTAAGTCCATTATGCCCACCACTTGATCCACTTATTTTAAATTTCAAAGCACCTAAATTTAAATCTATATCATCATGGATTACAATAATTCTATCACATTTATAGTATTCACTAACAGCTTTTACGCTTTCTCCGGATAAATTCATATAAGTGGAAGGTTTTAAAAAAAGAGCAGAAGAGCTTTTAAAAAGCTCTCCTTTAAATTTAGCATTTGAAAGCTTTGTTGTTTGCAAGTCTTTCAAAATTAAGTCAATTAGCATAAACCCTACATTATGACGGGTTTGGGCGTATTGTTCTCCTATATTACCAAGTCCTACGACTAAGGTCATTTTATCTTGCTTTTTCTACGCCAACTACAGCTACTCTATCAGCATCAACCATAGTTACACCCTCAGGTACAACTACATCGCGGATTAAAAGTGCATCACCAACATCAAGTTTGGTTACATCTAATTCAAAATAATTTGGTAAGTTTTCAGCTGCACATTTTACTTTTAATCTTCTTTTTGATTGGATTAAAACACCTTTATTTTTAAGACCCATAGCTGTTCCTACGATTTTTACAGGAACCATATATTTAGAAATAACACCTTTTTGTGCTACTTTTAAATCTACGTGTTTTAATTCTGCGGTTACAGGATCTTTTTGATAATCAACTACCACAACATTTAATACTTTGTCTGCTACTTTTACATCAAAAGCTAAAGTAGTTTTTTTGCGTACTTCTTTAATAAATTCATTTACTTTAAAAGCAGCATTGATGTTTTCTAATCCTTTTCCGTAGATGTTTGCGATTAGATAACCATCTCTTTTTAAAGCTTTAGCAGCTTTTCTACCGATACTCTCTCTAACGATACCTTCTAACATCTGTTTCCTTTCTAAAAAAATAAACGCTAATTATAGCTAAATAAGTTTATAAAGATTTTAAAATATCTTCATAAGCTATGCAAAATTGCTCTAAACCATCATCAAGCAAATCTTTACAAGCTTTACTTAAAGCATCTTTTGAAATATTTGCATTCAATTTTTTCTCTATACATTCATCTTTCAAAGGCTCTTTAAATACGATTTGCTTACCTTTAAAAGCCTTAATAGCATCTAGTGGTGCAGTATTAATAGCTTTATCATAGAGTAATTCTTTAATATAATAATCTTTTTCTAAATCATCACCCTTAACACCCGTACTTGCAAATAAAGCTCTAATATTTGCTTCATTTTGTTTAATGATATAATTATAAGCCTTTGTTGCAGTAAGAATTCCTATATAATTTTTATCTAAAACTTGATTATTTAATAATCTATCAAAACGGCTTACAAAAATACTAATAACGGCTTGAGGTTCTTTTTTGGCTGCGGTATTATTTTTTCTAAATTCTTTTAAACCTAAATTTAAAGCTTCAAAGCATTTTTTAGTTTGCTCAAAATCAAAAATCAAAGTAGCATTTACACTAATACCATTTTTCATTAATTCTTGCATTACTTCATAAGAAGCTTCTGTGGCAGGAATTTTCATCATCACATTTTCTTTTGCAATTTGCGTGTATAATCTTTTTGCCTCAGCCAAAGATAAGCTAGTATTATCTTTTAATCTTGGATCAATTTCAATACTAATAAAACCATCATTATTTTCATAATAATTAATAGCTAATTTATCTGCGGCCTTAGCTATATCTTCTATCGCAAGATACTCATATAAGGCTTTTTTATCTTTGAGATTTGATTTTTTGATTTTTTCTTTATAAATAGCCGAGTTTAAAATCACATTTTTAAAAATAGCAGGATTTGAAGTAGCACCATTGATTGTTCTTGAGTATATTAAATCCAAAAATTCATGATCTAAAAATTCATTTTCTATAAAATCACACCATAGTGAAAATTTTTTCATTGTATTACCTTTATTATTTCTTTTAAATCTTTTTTATCTACACAAATATCTGCATGAGATCTTAAAATTTCTTTGGCACAAAAAGCTATTTTTAATCCACATTCTTTAAACATAGAAATATCATTAGCTCCATCGCCCACACACATAATTTCTTCTGTTTTTAAATTTAAAAATTTCTTAAGTCTTTGTAGTATAATACCTTTTGAGTTGTTAAACATAATTTCTCCGCCAACTTTTCCCGTTAAAACACCGTTTTTACTATGCAAAAAGTTAGCAAAACCGAAATCAAAATGAAGTTTATTTTGTATTAAGTCAATTCCCTCATGAAATCCACCGCTAAAAACAATAATTTTTATATTTTTATTTTTTAAATACTCACATAATTCTTTAGCACCATTCATCAAAGGTAAATTTTCACAGCACTTTCTTACTTGATCAACTGGCATTCCCTCAAGCAAGGCTACTCTAGCACTCAAGCTTTCAAAAAAATCAAGCTCACCATTCATTGCTTTATCGGTGATACTTTTAACAGCATCACCGACATTATACTCTTGTGCTAAAATATCGATGGTTTCTCCATCCATTAGCGTAGAGTCAAAGTCAAAGGCACAAAGCTTTATCATTAAAACTCACGCTTTAATAAAGCTTCGGCTTTTAATATAGTTAAAATATTTTCTTCTCTTTTACCTATACCAAAAATCATACCTTTTTCTTTTAGTAAAGTTTCAGGTGGCGGATCAATTCTGCTTCTGTGAATTTTGATAGCCTCTGTTAATCTATCTATCACAAAACCCGCATTACCCGCAGGAGTTTGATTTCCATTTGCTACACCTTTTAAAACAATATATCTAGTTTGAGGTGTCATTTTAGAGCTACCTTGATTAAATCTTTTTGCAAGATCTATCAAAGGCATAACATTACCCCTCATATTAAACACACCTAGAACATAATCAGGCACACTTGGAACCCTAGTATATTCTATAGGTTTAATAATTTCTTGAATATTAAGAATAGGAATAGCATATTCCTCATCTCCTACCACAAAACCAACAAGCTGAATAATATCCTCTTCTTTATCCACATCTGGTTCTGCAATTTGCGCTTGTTGTTTTTGCAAAACCTGGCTTAATTTATCATTCATCTTCTTATCCTAGTTTTAAATTTTTTCTAACTACATTTTCTAAGTACTCTGGAGAGTAAGGCTTAGTAATATACTCAGTCATTCCTACTTCCACACCTCTTAGACGGTCTGATTTACTAGTTCTTGAAGTTACCGCAACAAGTGGAAGGTTTTTGTATTTAGAATATTTTCTAATTTCACCTGCTAAGGTATAACCATCCATTCTTGGCATTTCAATATCAATCAGCACTGCATCAATATCATGCTCACCTGATTTAATTGTATTTAATGCCTCAACGCCATTAGTTGCTTCTATAATACTTACACCTAGTGGTTCTAGCGATTTTTGCATGATATTTCTATCCATCTTAGAATCATCCACTATAAGTACTGTATAATCGCTTGGTTTTTCCTTCACAACTTTTTTAGCTTGCGCTTCAATTTGTGCTTTAATATCTACTTTGATCTCTTTAGCTATATCCATCATAGCAGCAACATCAATAATCAAAGTAACTCTACCATCACCACGAATCGTCGCTCCTGCTATACCTTGGATGTTTTGTAAATATTCACCCATAGACTTAATAACGATTTCTTCTTGACCTACTAAAGTATCTACTATAATACCAAGCTTACTTTCTGCTACACCTATAACAACTACATAAGTTTGATCAGTATTTTCAAGCACTTGTTTTACACCAAATACATCTGAAAGTCTTACTAAAGATAAAACCTCATCTCTTAAGCGAAGTACGTTTTTACCTTCAATGGTATAAATATCATCAATTGGCACTCTAACTGTCTCAAGAACACTTGCAAGAGGAATAGCATAAAACTCTTCTTGTGTACCTACAAGCAATGATTGAATAATTGCTAAAGTAAGTGGGATTTTAAGCTTCATCACAGTGCCTTTTCCAAGTTCACTGTCGATTTCAATCACACCATTTAGTTTTTCAATATTAGTTTTAACAACGTCCATTCCAACGCCACGACCTGAAACATTAGTAATTTTAGCAGCAGTTGAAAAACCTGGTTTGAAAATCAATGCAAACGCTTCTTTATCGCTCATTTGATCAGCTTCGCGCTCTGTGATTAAGTTTTTCTCTATAGCTTTTGATTTTAAAGCATCCGCATCAAGCCCTTTACCATCATCAGCAATTTCCACTACAATGTGGTTTCCTTCATTGTATGCTTTAAGATTAACGGTTCCTTTTTCTGGTTTGCCATTAGCCACACGCGTTGCTGGATCTTCTATACCATGATCACACGAGTTTCTAATCATATGCATAATAGGATCGCCAATTTCTTCCACAATAGACTTATCAAGTTCAGTTTCTTCCCCTGAAATTTCAAGCTCCATTTGCTTGCCAAGTTCACGACCCAAATCACGTACAACTCTTGGGAATTTGTTGAAAACTTTTGCAATAGGCTGCATTCTTGTTTTCATAACTGCTAATTGAATATCTGTAGTAACAATGCTAAGTTGCGATACTACTTGGTTTAATTCTTCTAAGAATTTTTCCCCATCATATCTTTCTTCAACATCATCATAAATTTTTAATAAGCGGTTTTTACCAAGAACAAGTTCCCCAATTAAGTTCATCAAATGATCAAGTCTTTTTACTTCAACTCTAATGGTTTGATCCATATTTGCACCACTGCTTCCACCACCTGCTGCAGGAACTTTTTTCTCAGCAGTTGCATTTTGTGCTTGAGCAGCTGGTTTACTTGGAGCTGGATTAGCTTCTTGTGTTTTTTTCTTTTCAGCACGTCTTGCTTGGTCTTCAGCTTTTCTTACTTTTAAAAGTCTTTCAATTTCAGCCTCAACCTCATCATCGCTGAGTTTATTTACATCAACTTCAGGTTCTTCAGCCTTTGGCTCTTCTTTTACTTCTTCTTTTGACTCTTCAGTTTTAGCCGGTGCAACAGACTCTAAACTTTCACCCTCTGAAATAGCGGTTAATCTTGTACAAATTGGAGCTATATCAAGTCCTATTGCTGTATCATTTCCATTATCTCTAATAGAATTTAATAAGGTTTTCATCATATCAATAGACTCTAAAACCACATCCATTACTTCAGGAGTAATTTTAAGCTCATTGTGTCTTGCTTTATTTAAAACATCTTCCATGTGATGAGTAAGTTTTGTTAAAACATCAAAATTTAAAAAGCTTGATGAACCTTTAACAGTATGTGCAACACGGAAAATTCTATTTAATAGTTCTAAGTCTTCAGGATTTGCTTCTAATTCAACCAAATCATGGTCAATTTGCTCAACTAGTTCAAAGGCTTCAACTAAAAAATCCTCAAGTATTTCTTGAATATCTTCCATTTTTACTCCTCACCTTTTTCATGTTTTTTAATAACACGAGAAATTTCAGCAAAGAAATCACTTGCGTTAAATTTAACCAAATACCCCTCACCACCTGCTTCTTTAACACCTTTATCACTCATAAACTCATTTGATAAAGAAGAGTTAAACACGATAGGAATATTTTTAAATCTCTCATCTTCTCTTACTTTAGCTGCAAAGTGGAAACCATCCATTTGAGGCATTTCAACATCACTTACGATGATTTTTAGATGTTTATTTAAATCATCACCATATGCCCCATATAACTCTTGAAGTTTTTGTAAACCTTCAACACCATCTTTTGCTTCTACAACTTTTAAGCCGATTTTATTAAGTAAATCTTTAACAAGTTTTCTTGCAGTAGAACTATCATCAAGTGCTAAAGCTATACCTTCAATTTTTTGAATCTTATCATCTTCAATATCAGTTTGTGGAGTATAAATTCCAAGCTCTTGCACTATACTTTCTAAATCTAGGATAAGCAAAACCTCATCACCCTCAATTCTAGTTACACCTGTTATTTTGCTTTTATCCAAACTACCTGCACTTGTAGCAAAATTAGCTGGCTCGATATTTTTCCAATTAATTCTACGAATTCTTTTTGCCTCATGTACGATAAAACCGATTAATACATTACTAAATTCAGTAATGATTACCCTAGGTTTTATATTTGTCATTTCTGGTTCTTGAATTTGCATCCATTTTGCTAGGTTGATTACAGGAATCACCACACCACGAAGATCGAAAATACCTTCCACATAGTCAGGTACTCCCGGAATTTCAGTCAAAAAAGGAATTTTAATGATTTCTCTAACCTTAGAAACATTTACACCATAAATTCCCTCATAGACTTTATCGTGGCCTTGCTTAAAGATGCGAAAATCAACAAGCTCCATTTCATTTGAACCTGTTTTAACGACATTCTCATCAAACATTATGCCTCCTTAAGTTCTATTTTGTGAAATCTGATTTCTGGTTCATATTTTACTACAAAAAAACTTTTCTTGTATGCAAAAGTAGGTAAATTTAAATATTTTGTATCCTCAAATTCTAAAAATACATCTTGATGATAATGTCCTTCTATTATAAATTTTACATTGTAGTGCTTTATACGCTCTTTTACTAAAGTAGCAAATTGAGGAATTTTTCTAAGAAGTTGTTTTTTATTTTGATTTTTTAAAATTTTTTGAGTAATTTTTTCTTTACCAATAACATTTAAAAAATTTAAAAAAAGTAGTAGATAATGATTTCTCAAACTTTTTAAGCAAAATTGCAAAAAAGGTTTTAAAAAAATATCCCCATGGGCTAATTCTACTAAGGTTTTATCTTGAAATTCGCAAAGCAAAGGCTGTTGTTTTATATTAAAAACCTTCACTTTTTTAAAAAATTTAGCTAAATTAAAATCATGATTACCTTCTAAATAAATGATTTCAATCTCATCAGCAAGCTCTTCAAGTAAGGCTATATAAGCTTTTGCAAAATCATGCGTGGCTTTTACTTCATAAATTAAAAGATCAAAAATATCACCCATTAAAAAAAGCTGTGGAGTTTGAATTTTTTTATCTTTTAAGGCTTGTAAAAACTCCCAAAAACCACGTCTATTTTCATTTTCATGCGCATCAGCGATAAAAACAGCATTTTCTTTTATAATTATTTTTTGCAAAAATTAAAATTCCAAAGCTTTGTATTCTATAGAAATGATTTCAAATTCACTCTCGCCTTTTGGCAAACGCACTTTAAAATTATCCCCTTCTTTTTTACCAAGCATTGCTTTAGCAATAGGCGAACTAATGGAAATATAGCCTTTTTCTAAATTTCCCTCATTTACCCCTACCAAAGTATAAGTGCTTTGTTTTTCACTTTCTAAATCCTCTACAACAACAGTTGAGCCAAATTTCACACTATCATGCTCGTAAGAAGATGGATCGATGATTTGCGCTCTTGAGATCAAATCCCCAAGTTCAGCTATCTTTCCTTCTATAAAAGCTTGCTTTTCTCTAGCTGCGTGATATTCTGCATTTTCTTTTAAATCTCCATGACTTCTTGCTATGTCTATTTCTTCTACTACTTTTGGGCGTTCAACTTTTTTTAAATGTTCTAATTCTTTTTCTAATTTCTCATAGCCATATTTACTCATAGGTTCTTTTTGCATGATTTATCCTTATTTGATTTCATAAAGTATTTTAGCTAAATTTTTTGCACTTGCAAATTGCAAATATTCTTTTAAAAAATCTACTTTATCAAAAAATGCCTTATAATCGTATTTAAGATAAGCTTGATATAAATTTTCCACATTCACTTGCTCTTGTAAAAATTCAGGATTAAGCTCGCTTTTTCCTGCAAAATCTAAAAAAATATTTGCAAGGCCTATGTGTTTGAGTTTTACAAAACATCTTGCGATAAATACATCAATAGCTTTAGCCTTATAAGCAAGCACAAAAGGTGTGCCAACCAAAGCTGCTTCAAGCGTAGCTGTACCACTACAAATAAAAGCAAAATCAGCATTTTTAAGCACTTTTGGGGTGTTAGTTTGAATTTCAAAGCCATTTATATCCCCATAAAGATCTAATCTTTTTAAATTAAACTCAGGCACACAAAGGATTTTTTTACCTTTAAATTTAGTACTTAATTCTCTAAAAATAGGCATTAAACGCTTTATTTCGCTTTTTCTTGAGCCTGGTAAGAAAGCGATGGTTTTTTCATCATCTTTTTTTGAAAGTATAGAATTTATATCTTCTTGGTTTTTAAACTCTTTTATCTCATCTAAAAGCGGATGACCTACATAAGTGCTTTTACTAAAAAACTCACTATCAAAAGGCAAGATAGAAGCTAGCACATCAAAATGACTTTCTATGATAGGTATGCGACCTTTTTTCCACGCCCAAACTTGAGGCAAGATATAATAAATTCTTTTTACTTTAGAATTTGCTTTTTTTAAAGCTTTTGCAAAAGGTATGTTAAAAGCGGGAGAATCTATACATAAAATCGCATCAATCTTTTGAGTAAGACTTAAATTTACCAGCTCTTTTATAGCTCTTTTGGCTTTTAAAATGAGTGGCAAAACCTCTATAAAACCCATAGCACTAAACTCATGTGAGCTATAAAGTGGCTTGGAATTTAGACTAAATTCTTTACATAAACTCTCATCATAAATTCCTACTAAATCAAATTCTTTATATTCATTTTTATAAGCTTTTAAAACTTCTTTTAAATGCAAATTTGCTGAAGGCTCTAAGGCACAAACTAAAAAGGTTTTCATTAACCTACCTTATATCAATTTTCAAAGACATTTTAACAAATTTTAACTTAGAGTTTAAACCCGCAAAGCGGGTTTAGTTTAATAAAGCGGAGTTGCTTCAACGATAGCAGGGGCAAAGAAAAATAATTCTTTTAATTCTATAGGTACAGAAGGATTTACGGTACAATCATCTAAACCAAAGCGATTTTCTATAGGCACGCGTGCTTCATAAAAAGTGCTCATACATTTTACCCCTCCATGCGTTAAAGACCTAATTTGCACAGCAGAACTTGTAGTAGGCATGATAGAAAAAACCGTTTGCATTTGTCCATCTTGTAAATCTTGCTTGCAAGATTTTGTTCCAAAAGTTTTTTCATCTAAAACAGCCAAACACACATCAGCACCTCTAGGGTTTATAAACTGCACATAACCAAAAGGGCGTTGCACGGCATATCTATCTTTTTCTTTTAACTCATCGCTAAGTATTATTTCTTTTAAAAACCAATTTTGCTCTTCTAATATTTCAGAGCTATATCTAAAAGGGCTTAGTGAAATTCCTGTTTCTAAAGATCTTATAGCAAACATAGGTGTAAAATCTTCTAATTCATCTAAACTAACCTCAGCCCTTAAAAAACTCAAAACCATAAAAAATAAAATACCAATTTTTTTCATCATTTACTCCTAAGGTCTTCTAAAATTCACAGGAAAATGATCAGAAGCTAAAAAAGTCCTAAGTCCTGCTACAGCTAAAAGAGCAATGATTGGCGGTGGATTATACAAAGAAGCTGTATTGGAATTTCCTGTGATAGCATAGTCAATAATCCTTCCGCTAGTTTGAGTATTAGTATTTGGAGGGATCACACGCGTACGCGCTCTTAAATCTGGATCAAGTAAAGAAACCAAAGATCCTGCTTCTCTATTAAAATCACCCAAAATCATCCAATTAATCTCTGGTCTATTTCTAAAAAAACTATCCACAGCACTCACAATAGCTCCACCATCATTACCTCCACTTGCTAAAGCATGTATGCTAAAAAACGCATCATTTCCTATGCGAATTCCTATAATAGGTCTTGAAGCAACGGTTGGAGGTGGTAAAACAAAAACCTCATCAGCTTGCACTCTACTTACTATAGCCATATTCACACGGTTTGCCCCAACATCAACTCTTGAATAATATATAAAAACAGAATTTGGACGGCTTGATGAGCCCAAATTCCACTCATACTCATGAATTGGAATTCCAACTCCCACAGGTTGAACTTGTCTTGGAGTCATTATAGCTGCGCTTGGTAAAACTCCTGCTTCTTGAACAGCTAATATATCCATAGGATTAGCACCCGTTACAAGCTGTCTTATACTAATATTCCATTTGCTTTCAGTAGAAGCTGATGAGCCTTGTAAATTCCAAGTTCCGCTATTATAATTTTCTAAAGCTCCAAATAATAAATTAAAACTAAAAATTAAAAATATTATCTTTCTCATTATTACTCTCCCGTATAAGCATAAGGTGATCTTGTTTGAAAAGCAGGTGCACTTATACTCCATTGTCTATCTAAATTTTTTTCTTTTGATTTCAAACAAGGTGTCAAATAAATACTATAATAGTTAAAATAAAACTCCTCCATTACATTTCCAACCGTTGTTTGTATACATTGTTGGGTAGCATAATTTTGAATTTGATAAGCACCATTACTCATAGGAAAAAGACCCCAATATTGTGCAAAATTACTTTGATCACAAGGATAATGCACAATGCCATTTCCATAAGCATTTAAACAAGTGTTAGTTTTTGCGTTTTTAATCATGACTTTATTATTAGGAAATTCAATGAGTTGCCACACTCTTGCATCACCAAAAGGTTTGCTATCAAATAAATTATAACCCCATATCCAATTGCCTGGATTTAACGCCCAAACAGTTAGCGCAGCACCATTTGGATTCATGATAGTTACAAAATCACTCGCAATGCCTGAATTTTCATACAAAGCATTCGAAGCAAATTTATTATCCGAAGTTAACCTTGGCAAGGGTCCTTTTATGGGATTATCCCCTTTAAAAGTATTTGTAGTAATTACCGGTGGCACAAGCGGTATAGCAGGAAAATGTTTACCTTCTACCAAAGCTGGTGTTTTTTGCTTAGCAGGTGGCGTTGGATTTTTACCTATTTTTAAAGGATCAATATCATTTACACTGCCCAAAGAACGTGCCAAAGGATTAAATTGCTCTTTAGAAGAACATCCAATAAAAAAAGCTACAAATGCACTAAATATCATTATGAATTTAATTTTTTGCATTTTTCCTCCTTGAATTAAATTTAAATATACTATCATAATTATAAATAAATTATAATACAAAACACCACTAATAATTTTTCTTTATTTTAAAAAATATTTTATCACTTGTGTTAAAATTTAAAAAAAGGAAAAATATGAAAGAAATTTTAATAACAAACGATGATGGCTATGAAAGCGAGGGTTTAAAAAAGCTTATTAAAATGCTAAGAAAGCATTTTAAAGCTAAAATCACCATAGTAGCTCCTGCTAGTGAAAAATCAGCATGCTCACACTCCATAACACTAACCAAACCTTTGAGATTTCACAAGGTTGGTAAAAGATTTTACAAGCTTGATGATGGCACACCTGCAGATTGTGTTTATCTAGCTTTGCATGCTTTATATAAAAAGCGTTTGCCTGATCTTGTCATAAGTGGGATTAACAAAGGAGCCAATGTAGGCGAGGATATAACTTACTCAGGAACTTGCGCAGGTGCTATGGAAGCTGTGCTTCATGGAATTCCTGCCATTGCTTTATCACAATTTTACAAAGACGATCAAAAAGAGCTTGATTATAAACTTGCTTTAAAACTTACTAAAAAAATAGTCAAAAATATCTTTGAAAAAGGCTTTCCTTTAGATAAAAAAGAATTTTTAAATATCAACTTTCCTTCTAGCAAAACAGCCTTTCAAGGCTTAAAAATTTGCAAAGCAGGTAAAAGAATTTATAGTTATGAAGCACACTCAAATACAAATCCAAGAGGTGTAGAATACTACTGGCTAGCTGCTGCTAATCTTGATCATGAAAATGAAAAAGACTCAGACATAGCACTTTTAAAACAAGGCTATGCCACAATAACACCTATAATGCTTGATCTAACAGCTTATAATCAAATGAAAAATCTCAAAAAATGGATGAAAAATGGATAGATACACGCGTATAAAATGGCTTGTTAATGAAGAAAATTTTATTAAATTTCAAAATACTAAAGTTTTAGTTTGTGGTTTAGGTGGAGTTGGTGGAATTTGCGTTGACGCGCTTTTTAGAAGTGGCTTTAGCAATCTAACTTTAATCGATGCAGATAAATTTGAAACTACTAATCAAAATCGCCAACTTCATAGTGAAAATATAGGCACAGAAAAAGCTAAGGTCTTTGAACGCATTTACAATGCCAAAGGTATAGTTAGTAAAATCGATGATGATTTTTTGAAAAGTTTTGATCTAAGAGAGTTTGATTTAATCATTGATGCGATTGATGATATACCTGCTAAGGTCGCTTTGGCTAATTTGGTTGATTTGAAAAAGCAAATTTTTATCTCATCAACCGGTGGAGCTAGAAAGCTTGATCCAACGCGTATTAAAACGACAAGTATATTTAAAACACATGGCGATGCCCTAGCTAAAAAATTCCGTTATGAGCTTAGAAAATCAGGATTTAAAGGAGATTTTGATGTGGTATTTTCAGATGAAGAAGCCCATTGTAAAGATCTTGGCTCATTTATGGGCGTGACAGCCTCTTTTGGACTTGCTTTAGCTTCTTTAGCTTTAAGGAAAGTGCTTGATAAGAAAGCTTGATATAAAAGACTTAGCTTCTTGCATCAAGCTTTTTAAGCAAAGCGTATTCACTCTTTGTAAAAATGATTACACAAAAGAACAAATTCATGCATGGATTAATATAAACCAAAAAGCTTGGGAAAGAAAATTTCAAAATCAACTAGGCTTTATTTATGAAGAAAAAGACCAAATCATATCTTTTATAAGTATAAATTTAGAAGAAAAAACACTCGATCTTTACTTTACTCATGCAAACTATGCTCATCAAGGTTATGGCAAAGCTTTATTAGAATTTACTCTTAAAAACTACCCTTATAGTGAAATTTATACTTTTGCTAGCCTTAGTGCTAAAAATTTCTTTTTAAAAGCAGGATTTAAAATCATCAAAGAAAACATTGTTATAATAGATCAACAAGAATTGAAAAATTTTTTAATGAAAAAGGAAATAAATTGAAAAAAATACTTTTACTTTTTAGTCTTTTTTGCTCTTTTGCTTTGGCAAATGAAAATTTAGAAAATCTTTTTAAAGATTACAACGAAAGTGGAGTTTTTATAGCTTACGATGGCAAGGATTATTATAGTAATGATTTTAAAAAAGCAAACAAACGCATCCTACCTGCCTCTACTTTTAAAATTTTCAATGCCCTAATCGCACTTAATGAAGGCTTTGTGAAAGATACTAATGAAATTTTTTATCATTACAAAGGCGAAAAAGTATTTTTACCCTCTTGGAAAAATGACGCAAATTTAGCCCTAGCTATGCAAAGATCCCAACTACCTGCTTATAAAGAATTAGCTAGAAAAATCGGCTTAGAAAAAATGCAAAAAAACTTAAATAAACTTAATTATGGTAATCAAAAAATAAGTAAAATCGATGAATTTTGGATAGATGATTCTTTACAAATTAGTCTTAAAGAACAAGCAAACTTACTTTTTGAACTAGCAAATCTAAAATTAGATTATCCTAAAAATATACAAAAAGAAATTATAAATATAATAAAACTTAGCGAAAATAGCCATTATGAGTTCTTTGCAAAAACAGGCTGGGGTAAAGAAAAATACGGACAAATCGTAGGTTTTATAAAAGATAAAAAAACTCATCAAATTTATGCTTTTGCTTTATGTATGGATATAAGTGATTTTAACAAACTTTATCTAAGAGAAGAATTAGCAAAAAAATATCTATCAAATTTAATAAACTTGGCACATAAAAAATAAAGGATGATAAGTCAAGGTATTTTGAAATTCTTTTTCATAGTTTTTTAAAAATGCCTTGCCTATGAAAAATTTTTCACCCAAAGCATTTACTCCGCTTAATTTCAAATGTCTAAAAAGCTCTAAAGTATGATCAAATTTTAGCTCTTTTAATTCTTCTTTTGCCTTTATGATCTTAAATTTTTTAGAAAGCTTTTGTGCAATTTGCTCTAAAGTTAAATATTCTAGTGATAAATTAGTGCTTTGTTTTATTTGAATGAAATTTTTTTCTCCAAAAGTAGAAAAAAGCAAAATCCCATTTTTATTTAACATATTTGCAAGATTTTCTAAAAGCTCATCTATCTTTAGCCACTGCATACAAGCATTGGAAGCTATAAGATCAAATTTTTTCGTATAAAAATGATGATTTTTAAGCTCATTCATATCAAAAACACCAAATTCATCAAACTTACAAGGATTTTCAAAAGGATAAATATCATTTAAAAAATAATGCTTAAATTTAATACATTCTTGCAAAGCCTTACTAAAAACCCCTACCCCACAGCCAAACTCAAACACCGCTTCAAAATCGCTAAAATCATTCTCACTAATCATTTTACAAAGCTCTTTAGCCATGTCTTTTTGCACAGGTGTATTTGCGCTATAAGTATCTTTTGCTCTTATAAAAGTTTGCAAAGCTCTTCCCAAGTGTGGTATTTAAAAAATGCAAAATGTGGCTCATCAACAAACATTGCCTTTTCTTTGAAAAAATTAAAAGCATGTTTTGGTGGAAAGATTTTATCCTCTTTGCTAATTATGGCTTTATCCCAAGTGAAATTTTCATTTAAATCCTTAGTACAAAACTCATATAAGCTTAAAAGTTCTGCTTTTAAATGCTCGTTTTTTTCAAAGTCAAACTCATCACTTAAACTCATTCTTTTTTCAAGCAAATTTGCTTTAAAATCCTCTAAAGCAAACCTTTTCATCGTAAGTTTAAAAATGGCTTTTTTAATCCCAAATTCATCATTTATAGGTAAATTTGTGCCATTTATGGCTATTTTTTTATCAAATTTTATATCTTTTAAAATTTTACTCGCTACACAAACTCCCATAGAAAAGCCAATAAGAGTGATTTTTTCAAATTTATGAAGATTAATTTCCCAATCAAAACTCGTATAATCATACACCATTAAAACATTTACATCGCTTTTTAAGTGTGTAAAATGGCTAAAATGTGAGCAAAATCCTGAAAAAAATAAAATCAACTCGGATGAATTTGCATTTTCATGTAAAAAATGAGTTTTCAAAGTGCCTCCAAAACCTTTTTTAAGTCTTTTTTCACTAAACCAGCATGCAAAGAAAAGCGAATTCTAGCTGTATTTTTAGCTACGGTTGGCTCTTTAATAGCAGGTGCAAAAACACCATTTTCTAAAAGCTTTTGTGAAATTTCACTAGCTAGTGCATTTTGCCCTAAAATAAAAGATATCACATAAGCCTCGCCTAAAACTGCACCTTTACTTGCTAAAGCATTTTTAAACCAAGCACTTAACTCTAAAAGCTCTTTTCTTTGAGCGTTAAATTCATGCAAATGCTTAAAAACATGCAAAGTCCAAGCTACATTGATAGGTGCAATAGCAGTTGAGTATATAAAGGCTCTTGCTTTGTTGATAAAAAAATCTTTTTCATCACTTATCATGCAAGCACCCATAGAAGCTATAGCCTTACCAAAGGTAAAAACTAAAAAATCCACTTCCTTTTCTAAGCCCAAAAATTTCACATAACCCAAACCATCATCATTAAAACACCCTATGCTATGAGCTTCATCAATGTAAATTTTGATATTTTTAAACTCTTTTTTTAAATTTATGAATTCTTTTATAGGAGCAAAATCTCCATCCATACTAAATAGCGCTTCGCTTACGATGATGATATTTTCAAATTCTTTATGGTGTTTTTGCACTAAGCTTTGCAAATGCTTTATATCATTATGTTTAAACCTTATAAATTTAGCCCCACCAAGCCTTAAACCATCGATGATACTTGCATGCACTTGCTTATCTGCTAAAAATAAAGTATTTTTAATACTTGCTAAAGCCTGCAAACAGCTAACATTTAAGGCATAGCCATTGTTAAAATGCAAGATTTTTCTGCCTAATTTAGCTTCTAAAAAGCTTTCAAATTCATCAAAAATCGCATAATTTCCACTCAAGCTTCTTGAACTTGAACTAAAAAATTCAAATTCTTTCAAATGCGTTAAAAAATCTTGCTTTAATGCTTTTTCATTGCTTAAATTTAAATAATCATTGCTCGCCAAATTTAGCAATTTTTGCCCATTATAAACGACATATTTTCCCTCATGTTTTAATGAGCGTAGAATTCTAAAATTATCTTGTTGTTTTAATGTATCTAAAATTTGTGCAATTTGCATTATTGTTTAAGCCTTGCGTAAGCTTGACAACCTAAATCATTTTTTAAATCACAAGCCTTGCCAAAATATTCTAAAGCCTTAGAAGTGTCTTTTCTAATACCTTTGCCATTTTCATACATAACTCCAAGATTAAAGCAACCCAGGTTATCATTTAAATTACAAGCTTTTACATAAAGTTCTACTGCTTTAAAATTATCCTTTTTTACACCATATCCATTTGCATACATAACACCAGTAGCACTACAACCAAAACCATTGTTTAAATCACAAGCCTTTTGAAAAAAACTAATTGCTTTAAAATTATCCTTTTTTACACCATATCCATTTGCATACATATACCCAAGGTGAGAGCAACCTACATTATCATTCAATTTGCAAGCTTTTTGATAAAATTCTACTGCTTTGAAATTATCTTTTTCAACACCTTTTCCATCTTCATACATGACACCAAGATTAGAGCAACTGATTCCACTATTCAAATCACAAGCCTGTTTGTAATACTTCATAGCATTTATATAATCACCGCTCTCATAGGCTTTAATTCCTTTTTCGAGTATATCCTCTTGCGAATATGCAAAATTTAAAAATAAAATCGCTAAGATAATCAAAACTTTTTTCATACTTTACCTTTAAATTTAAGATAAAAGCTAATTATATAAACATTTTCTAAATAATCCTTTTTCATTTTAAAGCATAAATTTGAGTAAAAATTGTAGTATCATTAGTAATAAAAATCAAAGAAGTAAAAATGAATTTAAAAGAACTAGACTTAAAACACATTTGGCACCCTTGCACACAAATGAGCGATCATGAGTTTTTACCTTTAATACCTATAAAAAAGGCTAAGGGAGTGTATTTGTATGATTTTGATGAAAAATCCTACATAGACTGCATTAGCTCTTGGTGGGTAAATATCTTTGGCCATTGTAATGAATATATCAATGAAAAAATCAAAGATCAACTTCAAAGTTTAGAGCATGTCTTGTTTGCAGGCTTTTCACATGAGCCTATCATAAAGCTTTCGCAAAGACTTTGTGAGCTTTTACCTTTTGATAAATGCTTTTTTGCAGACAATGGTAGTTCAGCCATAGAAGTGGCTTTAAAAATGAGTTTTCAATACCACTTAAACAATGGCTCCAAAAAGGATAAATTCCTATCGCTTAGCAATTCTTACCATGGAGAAACCTTAGGTGCATTAAGTGTTGGTGATGTAGCGCTTTATAAAAAAACCTACGAGCCTTTACTTTTAAAAAGTATCACAACACCTGTGCCAACAAACAAAGACTATACAAAAGAACTTGAAATTTTAGAAAGCGTTTTAAAAAATCATCATCATGAAATTTGTGCTTTTATACTTGAGCCTTTACTTCAATGTGCGGGCAATATGCATATGTATGAGCTTGGGTATTTAGATGATGCGGTTAAACTTGCTAAAGATTATGGTGTGCAAGTGATATTTGATGAGATAGCCACAGGATTTGGACGCACAGGGGAAATGTTTGCACTTGATTATTGCTCACAAAGCATTGATTATATATGTCTTTCCAAAGCTATCACGGGTGGGTATTTACCACTTTCAGTGGTGCTTACTAAAGATGAAATTTATGAGAAATTTTATGGTAGTTATGAGAGTCAAAAGGCCTTTTTACACTCTCACTCTTACACAGGTAATGCCCTAGCTTGTGTAGCAGCTAATGCGACTTTGGATATTTTTGAAAAAGAAAATATCATAGCAAAAAATAAAATCAAAAGTGCCTTTATAAAAACTCAATGGGAGAGTTTAAAAGAATTTGACTTTTTAGGAAATTTTAGAAATTTAGGCATGGTAAGTGCATTTGATATACAAAAAAGCAAATACCAAAGAGCAGGACTTGAAGTCTTTCAAAGAGCCTTAGAAAAAGGCTTGCTTTTAAGACCACTTGCAAATACAATTTACTTCATGCCACCATATGTTATAAATGAAGATGAGATTGCTTATGTAGTGGAGTCTTTAAAAGAGATTTTCAAGGATTTTTGAAAGTTTTTCGCACACTTTATCATCAAATTCTATGATAGGAATTTTAGCGTAATTGCTTATAAAATCCTTGCTAAAAGTATCTTGGGTTTTTAAGATTAAAGCAAGGATTTTAATATCTCTTTGTTTTAGTGCTTCTATACTTAAAAGCGTGTGATTGATACTTCCTAGATAGTCTTTTGCCACTAAAATCGTAGGGTACTTAAACACACTCATATAATCAATCATTGTTTTTTCATCATCAAGGGGCGAAAAAAGCCCACCAGCTAGCTCGATGATGAGTTTATCACTTTGTGGAATTTGTATATCAAAGGCTTTATAGCTTAAATTTTCTAAAATCCTACCTTTGTGCGGGGAAGCAGGGATTTTTAAAAACACGCCTTCTTTGAAAATCTTAGTTTTTGGACTAAACTCAGCTACTACCTCGCTATCTTTTGGCGTGCCTGCTTGGATAAGCTTAAAATAATCAAAACCCAATTCTTTACAAATTC
This sequence comes from Campylobacter sp. LMG 17559, assembly GCF_024723605.1. Taxonomy (NCBI): domain Bacteria; kingdom Pseudomonadati; phylum Campylobacterota; class Epsilonproteobacteria; order Campylobacterales; family Campylobacteraceae; genus Campylobacter; species Campylobacter sp. LMG 17559. The sequence continues at coordinate 66,177 of NZ_JANQCZ010000006.1, read as the reverse complement.
TAGCACTTAGATAAGTTTTACCAACATCTGTGTCTATACCACTAATGTATATTTTCATTTTAAGCCTATGAAAGTATTTTTAAACCCACAGTGCAAGCAATGATAAGAGCAATTAAAAAAAGCTTTAAAAAGCTTTTACTTTCTTTATAAAAAAGCACTCCGATGATAACCCCGCCTGCAGTTCCAGCTCCTGTCCATATAGAATAAGCCACACTCATAGCAATGCTTTGCATACTAAGGCTTAAAAACCCAAACGAAAAACCAAAACACACTATCAAAGCTAAAAGATAAAGCTTATTTTTAGTGCTTACAAGTTGCTTCATGATAATCACACCAAAAATTTCAAAAGCAGTCGCTAAAAATAAAAAAAACCATTCCATTATTTAGCTTCCTTGCTAATGATTTTAAGACCTATGATACTTAAAAGTAAAATGGCTATTAAAGCAAGCTTAGTAATGGAAGTTGGCTCATTGAAAATAAACATCTCATTAAGCACCACACCAACTGTACCAATACCCACAAAAACACTATAAGCAATACTTACTTCAAGTCTTTCGCAAGCTTTTAAAAAACATGTAAAAGATATACAAACCCCAATGGCTGTTAAAGCATAATGCCAAATTTCAGTAGAGTATTTTAAACCACTTACCCAAAAACACTCAACCAAACCACCTAAAATTACCATAAACCAACCAAAATTAGAGCTTATTTTTGTTCTTTCTATCATAATCTACCTTTTTTTTCAAAAGCACAAATTATAACTAAAATTACAAAATAAAAATTTAAGCAAAAAATAATTTTAATAAAAAAAGCTATTGTATTTTATAAATATTTTTAAATATTTCTCTAATATTAATTTATATTTAATTTTTATTATTATAAAATTTTCAGCTTACAAAAAAGGAGAATATATGAAATTTTTAGCAGGTAGTAAAAAGGCTTTATTAGTATTAGCTAGTTTAGCATTTTTAACAAGCAATAATGCTTTTGCAAAAGATTTTGAGCCAATTATCGTTATACACGGTGGCACAAGTGGATTAGGGCTTACTAAGGACGAATTTGCTAAAAGAGAAAAAGTAATGAAAGAATCCTTAAAAGCAGGTCAAAGCATACTTGAAAAAGGTGGAAGCTCGGTTGATGCGGTTATAGCTGCCATTAAAGTAATGGAAGATAGTCCTGAATTTAATGCTGGAAAAGGCGCTGTTTTTACTTCTGATGGATTTAACGAACTTGACGCATCATTAATGGATGGAAAAAATTTAAAAGCAGGTGCAATTGCTATGGCTAGGACGATTAAAAATCCTATAGAGGCAGCAAGACTTGTTATGGAAAAAACACCCCACACTTTAATAGCGGGTGAGGGTGCTGATAAATTAGCCAAGAAACATGGTTTAGAAATAGTAGGACAAAAATATTTTTTCACAGAGCACAGATACAAACAACTTCAAGAAGCTAAAAAAAGCAAAGAAGTATTACTAGATAGCGATAAAGCAAAGGCTCATCTTGGTGTAAGTACTGAGCCATATTTAGGCACAGTAGGTGCGATAGCTTTAGATAAAAATGGCAACCTAGCAGCGGGCACAAGCACAGGTGGTACTACAAATAAAATGACAGGACGCATTGGAGATTCTCCTATCATAGGGGCAGGAAATTATGCAAATAATGACTCAGTAGCAATTTCTTGCACAGGAACAGGTGATATTTATATAAGAGTGGCTGTGGCTCATGAAGTTGCGTCTTTATATAAATACAAAAAACTTTCAGTACAAAAAGCAGCCGAAGAAACTATCAAACAAGTAGCTAAACTTGGTGGCACGGGTGGAATCATCTCTATAGATAAAAATGGAAAAGTTGGCTATGCTTGGACTAAAGATAAACTTGGAATGTATCATGGACAAGCAAAAATCGGTGAAGAACCAAAAGTATTTTGGCCACTTGGAGAATAATTAGCGTAACTTAACTTTTTTAACGCCTCGAAGTTTAAAAATCTTTGAGGCTCCGCTTTCAAAAAACTTTTCATCTACTATTTTATCTGCATTTTGCATAGCCCAATTTAGATCAAATTTTTTTCCATGAAGATTTGCAGAAGTAGAATAAAGCCAATCAAACTCTTTTAAAAATTCCTCATGAGCACAATCTTTCACGACGCGTATTGCTTTAGAATTAGGATATAAAAAAGTAGTTTTTTCGGATTTTCTAATAGTGTTTTTAAAATGACTTGGCACTCTTGTAAGTTTTTTAAGCTCACTAAATTTAGCTGTGGTAATCAAACAATCTTGGCTTAAAGGCCTTTTTTTTAAAGTATTAAGGGCTTTTAAGTCCTTGCTTAAAAACCCCGCTGTTGTATCAGTTTGAGCAAGATAAATCATGCTTTTAAGTATTCTTGCAAGCTCTTTACTTCAAGACATGATTTATTTTGTATAGCTTTAATCGCTTTAGCACCTGCATACGCTGCTCTTAGGTTTGTAAAATATGGGGTTTTAAAGCGTAAAATATTTGCTCTAATTTTTTTAGTATCACCTTTAAAACTATGCTCATCGCTTGTATTAATAGCAAGTTGAATTTGAGAATTTTTTAACTTATCCTCTACATTTGGGCGCCCTTCAGAAATTTTATGCACAAACTCACACTCCAAACCTGCTTCTTGTAAAATTTTATAAGTTCCACTTGTGGCAATGATTTTAAATCCTAACTTAATGTATTCATTAGCTAAATCTACTGCGTATTTTTTATCTTGTTCTCTTAGTGATAAAAATACATTGCCACTTTCTGGTAAGAAATTTGAAGAAGCAAGTTGGCTTTTTGCATAAGAGTTTTCAAAGTCTTTGCTTACACCCATAACCTCACCGGTTGAGCGCATTTCAGGCCCAAGCTCAAGGTCACTTCCGCTAAGTTTGGCAAAAGGAAATACTACTGATTTTACACTAATATGTTTTGGTTTTTTAGCTCTTAAAATTCCATTTTTTTCCTCTACCACTTTAAAGGTATCATAAAATTTCAAACTTTCTCTTAAATTTCCTTGCCACATCACGCGCGTTGCAACCTTAGCTAAAGGAATTCCTGTAGCTTTACTCACAAAAGGCACAGTTCTACTAGCTCTTGGATTTACTTCTATCATATAAAGTTTATTATCATGAATGGCAAATTGTATATTTAAAAGCCCTACTACACCTAAATTTAAAGCAATATCTTTTGTTTTTTGCTCAATCATTTCAAGCATAGCTTCATCAATATTTACAGCAGGTAAAGAGCAAGCACTATCGCCTGAGTGAATTCCTGCTTCTTCAATATGCTCCATAATACCTGCTACATAAACTTCTTTTCCATCACTTATCGCATCTACATCAAGTTCAGTTGCATTGTCTAAGAATTGATCGATTAATACCGGAGATTTATCACTTACATCTACGGCTTCTTGCATATAAAGTCTAAGCTCGCTCTCATCATGCACCACACGCATTGCACGACCACCCAAAACATAGCTTGGTCTAACAAGCACAGGATAACCTATCTCATTTGCCTTTATAATCGCTTCTTCAACGCTTATAGCTGTGCCATTTTTAGGTTGATTTATGCCTAAATCTTCAATAAATTTCGCAAATTTCTTTCTATCTTCAGCTAAATCTATCACCCTTGCACTTGTTCCTATAATCTTTGCTCCAAAAGCACTAAGGCGTTTTGCAAATTTAAGCGGAGTTTGACCACCAAAATGCACTATCACCCCATCTGGTCTTTCTCTATCAATAACTGCTCTTAAATGCTCAAAATCAATCGGCTCAAAATATAAAATATCACTTGTATCATAATCTGTTGAAACCGTTTCTGGGTTACAATTATACATTATAGTTTTTACGCCCATATCTTTTAGAGCAAAAGAAGCATGCACACAAGCATAATCAAACTCAATACCTTGTCCTATGCGATTTGGTCCACCACCTATAATCATCACTTTTTTATCTTTTTTATCTTTACTTTCTTTTACTTGTGTAGCTTCATTTGCATTAATACTTGAGTATAAATACGGGGTTAGTGCTTCAAATTCGCCTGCACAAGTATCTACTTCGCTATATTGAGCAATGATTTTATGTTTAATTCTTGCATAATAAATATCATTTTGGCTTAGCTCAAGATTATCTTTTTGATTAATCAAGCTAGCAATTTTTTTATCTGAAAAACCTAAGGTTTTAGCTTTTCTTAATAGTTGTTTATTGCTTAAAATATCCATATCTATTTGGTTTTCAAATTCCACTATTTCTTTGATTTGATTTAAAAACCAAGGATCTATTTTGCAAAGCTCAAAAAGCTCTTGTGTGCTAAAACCTTCTCTAAAAGCTTGTGCTATATAAAGTAAACGTTTTTCATTAGCTTGGCGAATTTTTGCCAAAAGCTCATTTTTATCACATTCTATAGTATCAAATCCACTTAAATTTCTCTCAAGTGAGCAAAGTGCTTTTTGAATGCTTTCTTTAAAAGTTCTCCCTATAGCCATAACCTCACCCACACTTTTCATAGCAGTACCTAGCTCTGTGCTTGCATTTGGGAATTTTTCAAAAGTAAAACGAGGAATTTTAGTTACGATATAATCAATTACCGGCTCAAATGAAGCAGGAGTTCCTGTGATATCATTTTTAATCTCATCTAAACTAAATCCAACTGCTAAAAGCGTAGCTACCTTAGCTATAGGATAACCCGTTGCTTTGCTAGCTAGGGCTGAAGATCTTGAAACCCTAGGATTCATTTCAATAACTATCATTCTACCATTAGTTGGATTGATAGCAAATTGCACATTTGATCCGCCTGTATCTACTCCGATTTCTCTTAAAATAGCAAAAGAGGCATTACGCATTGCTTGATATTCTTTATCAGTCAAAGTTAAAGCAGGAGCTATAGTGATAGAATCGCCCGTATGAACCCCCATAGGATCAACATTTTCAATAGAGCAAACGATAATACAATTATCATTTTTATCTCTAATGACTTCCATTTCATATTCTTTCCAACCAAGTAAACTTTCTTCGATTAAAATTTCATGGATAGGACTTAACGCTAAAGCAGTATTTGCAAGTTCTGCAAACTCATCCATATTATACACCACGCCACTTCCTGCACCACCTAAGGTAAAAGAAGCTCTAATCATCAAAGGAAAACCAATCTCATCAACAGCTTTTAAAGCCTCTTCATAATTATACGCATACATAGATTTTGGCAAATCCATGCCAATTTTTTTCATACATTCTTTAAAAACTTGTCTATCTTCACCCTTTTTAATCGCTTCAGGATTTGCACCTAAAAACTTGACATCTGCAAGCTCGCCACTTTCATAAACTTCCATAGCAACATTCAAAGCAACTTGGCCACCCATAGTAGGTAAAATCGCATCGATTTTTTCTTTTTTGATTATACTTAGAATACTTTCTTTGGTAATTGGTTCTATATAAGTTGCATCAGCAAATTCAGGATCTGTCATAATCGTAGCTGGATTAGAATTGATCAAAACCACTCTATAACCTAGCTCTTTTAAGGTTTTTGCTGCTTGAGTTCCTGAGTAATCAAACTCGCAAGCTTGACCTATAACGATAGGCCCACTGCCTATTAATAATATATTTTTTATATCTGTTCTTTTTGGCATGTATTTTCCTAAGCTGAATTTTTAGCCAAATTATAACAAATATAAGTTTTTTAGAAGTTGAAATTAATAAAGAATTTAGCTCTTAAAGAGCTAAATTTTATTGACGCTTACCAAAAGTTATAGCATAAGCTTCATTTCTTACATCAAATAAAGGATCTTGTGGTGGATTAACCCCTTGAGGTATATCTGAAGGAAAATATACATCAAAATTACAATCTTCCTTGCTCAAAGCATTAACTTTAAAAGTCCCAACTAAACTTTCTTTGTGTTTACCACTCCACAAAGCCGTTGTATCATTAGTAATATCATTTTTATTTGCATATACTAAATACATCTTATACTCAACTGACTTATTAGCCTTTATACGATTTTGAAAATCTTCTTTTAAAAAATCACTACTTGCACTTTTCATTTGTGCCTCATTTAAATACGCCACACCTTCGCTTGGAACTAATTTCCATCTTGCTGGTAGATAATTTTCTCCATTTGCTTGTTTAAAATAAAAAGTATGGATACTAAAAAATGGAGTATTTGCTACGCTTTTACTGATACCAATTTTATCCGTATATGCAGCAAAATTTCTATAAGAATCAACCTCTTTCATCATCTTGCTTATTTTTTCTTGATCAACTTTGCCATTTACAGGAAGTCTCATTTCAAAAAACTGACCAAACTCTTTAGGATTTTTTGCAAAATTTATTTCTGTATTTAGCATAACCATAGTCCAAGAGGCAGAATCTTTAGGATCAATAATTCTAATAGCCATACCCCTTGTTTTACTTTTATCATCTTTAAAAGCGCCGCCCAAAGAATATCTTACTTGAATCGGCAAGCTTTTTTGTGTTAATAAAGGCACATCAACTTCCTTATTGATAGACAAAGCTGGCTCAAAAGTTCCCATAGCACAAAAGCCCTTTGCATGATTAACTTTTGCTTTTGGATTTTTAGGGTCTGCATTAAGTTGATAAAAAATATCTGCTATTTTTTGCGCATCATATTCTACTTCGTTTGCATAAATAGCACCGCTTAAACAACAAATAGCCAAACAACTGCTGATATATTTTTTCATTAAAGCTCCTAGTTTTAAACTTAGAAGCTATTGTAATATTTAATTCTAAATAATAATTTATATTAATTAAAATAAATAATTTTTTACTATAAATTTTCTACCATATAAAAATAACTTGGCACTTTCATCTTAGCATAAGGTTTAACATAAGCATTTTGATAAGCACCTTCTTCTTCTATTTTAAAAATTTCTCCCACCGGAATTCCTGAAAAGAAAATCTCATCCAAACCACTTGTATAAACCTTATCGCCCATTTTAAGCTCAAGCCATTTAGGAATATACTTAACTAAAATATAATCATTTCTTCCATGAGCTATACCTGGTGCTTGTTCTTTACCTATGTAAACAGAAAAAATACATTCTTCATCACCTTGCAAAAGCCCCAAAGCTCTACCATTTTTTTCTATGACTATGCCTGCTGTATAGCCATTATAAATTAAACCTTTGATTTTTCCTTTATAATCAACATCAAGCCAAACCTTATGATAATCACTAATTTGCGCATAAGAAGTTGCCTTAACTAAACTCACATTAGGATAATAAAAACTTGAGTTTTTATCACTTAAAATATTATTTAACTCATTAGCAAAGTTTTTCATGTAGATATTATTTTTTTCAAGCTCGGCATTTCTTTCTCTTAAAGTTCTAATTTCTTCAGCTTGATTAAAATGTTCGTTGAATTTGTTTTTTAAAAGATCAATACTTTGAGAAAATTGATTAACAATAGCAATATTTAAATCTAAAACATTTCGTTTTATTACATCTCCATAATAAAACGAAATAAATACTAAAAAAGATAATATTAAAACGCTAAGAATTTTACTCTTCATTCGTTAGCTGGTGTAATAATGAAATTTCTTCTAAAGCTTTACCTGTACCTTTTGCAACTGCTAAAAGTGGCTCATCAGCTACATATACTGGAAGTTTTACAATTTCAGATAAATATTTATCAAGCCCGCGTATTAAAGCTCCGCCTCCTGTTAAAACAACACCATTTTCAACAATATCTGCTGCAAGATCAGGTGGCATCATTTCAAGAACAATTTTTAAAGCATCAGCGATTTCTTTTAAATGTTCACGCATAGCCTCTCTTACATCTTCACTTGTTAGTTCGATTCTATTTAACAAGCCTGTTACTTGATCACGCCCTTTAACCACCATAGAAAGCTCTTTTGGAAGCTGAACTGCTGAACCAATAGCGATTTTAATTTCCTCGCCAGTTCTTTCACCTATAACAAGATTATATTTTTCTTTTACATAATTTACTATACTAGTATCAAGCTTATCACCGGCTGTGCGGATAGATTTTGAAATCACAAGCCCGCCCAAAGAAGTAACACCAATTTCAGTTGTACCACCACCAATATCTACCACCAAGCTCCCTTGAGGCTCTCTAATAGGTAAATTTGCACCAATAGCTGCTGCCATAGGTTCTTCTATCAAAAATACCTCTCTAGCGCCTGCACTTAAAGCACTTTCTCTAACTGCTTTTCTTTCAACTTGGGTCAAACCATAAGGCACTGAAATGATAATTCTAGGTCTTAAAAAAGATTTTCTTCTATGAGTTTTTTCTATAAAATAACGGATCATTTTTTCAGTCATATCAAAATCAGCAATCACGCCATCTTTCATAGGACGGATTGCTTCGATATTACCTGGGGTTTTTCCTACCATTTCCTTAGCTTCTTTTCCAACAGCTAAAATTTTAACCCTACCATATCTTTCACGCTCTACTGCAACAACCGAAGGTTCATCAATCACTATACCTTTATCTTTTACCAAAACTAAAGTATTTGCAGTACCTAAGTCAATCCCCATATCACTTGAAAAAAATCCAATTATTTGATCTAAAATCATTCTCAGCCTTTAACTTTTTTATTTTTTATAAATAAAGGTTTTGCACCTTCTTTGATCACTTCTTTAGTAATTACTATGCTATATCCATTATACTCTGGCAAATCAAACATCAAATCTACCATCATCTCTTCAATAATACTTCTTAAACCTCTAGCCCCAGTTTTACGCTCTAATGAAAGCTTAGCAATCTCTCTTAGTGCTTCATCTTCAAATTTTAATTCCACATTATCAATAGCAAAAAGTTTTTGATATTGCTTAATAATAGCATTTTTTGGCTCAGTTAAAATACGCACCATGCTTTCTTCATCAAGCTCTTCTAAAGAAGCAAGCACATGCAGTCTTCCTATAAGTTCAGGGATAAGCCCAAAATGCACTAAATCATCAGGCTCTAATCTTTGAAGCAAGGCTTCTTTTTCATCTTTTTTATCATCAGTAAAAAAGCCCATGACATTATCACCTAGTTTTCTTTTAATGATATCGCTAATACCATCAAAAGCTCCACCACACACAAATAAAATATTAGTCGTATCTATTTGTATAAAATCTTGATTTGGGTGTTTTCTACCACCTTTTGGTGGGATATTTACTAAAGATCCTTCGATGATTTTAAGTAAAGCTTGTTGCACACCCTCACCGCTCACATCTCTTGTAATGGAGCGATTTTCACCCATCCTTGCGATTTTATCTATCTCGTCGATAAATATAATCCCTTTTTGAGCTCTTTGCACATCTCCATCAGCAGCTTGCAAAAGACGAGTAAGGATATTTTCAACATCTTCTCCTACATAACCTGCTTCAGTTAAAGAAGTCGCATCGCAAATTGCAATAGGCACATCTAAAAATCTAGCTAAAGTCTGTGCTAGTAAAGTTTTTCCACTTCCTGTTGGACCTACTAATAAAATATTTGATTTTGCTAATTCTGTATCATCATCTTCTAAGTCAGATCTAAAAAGTCTTTTGTAGTGATTATACACCCCTACACTAAAGATTTTTTTAGCCCTATCTTGCCCGATGACATATTTATCTAAATATGCTTTTAATTCTTTAGGGGTTATGTCTTTAAAATTTTCTTTATCAACTTCTTTATTTTTTAGCTCTTTTTCCTCTCCAAAGAAAATATTGCAAGCACTTTCAGCACAATACTCACATATAAAGGCATTATTATAATCATTTACTAAAATTCTTCTTTCGCTTGTTTCTATTTCGTTACAAAAACTACATCTTTTAACCATGGTTTTTTTCCTTATATATAGGAATTCCTCTTTTTGTTTCTAAGATAAAATTACACATTTTTTTAACATTTTCACTAGAAGCATTTTCTAATAAATTCAAAGCATTATCTTTTAAATTTCCTTGTCTGAATAAAAATTTAAAAGCTTTACTTAAAACATCCACTTCTTCTTTATCAAAGCGTCTTCTAATGCCTACTAAATTCAAACTTCTAATGCTTGCACGATTTCCCTCAGCTAGACAAAATGGCACCACATCTTGAGAAAGTGCGCTAGCACCTGCTATCATACACCCTTCTCCTACTTTTACAAATTGATGTATTGGAGTAAGCCCACCTACTACAGTATAATCTCCAAGTTCTACATGGCCTGCTAAAGTAGCATTATTTGCTAAAATGATGTGATCTCCTAAAGTACAATCATGCGCAATATGAGAATAAGCCATGATAAAAGCATTATCGCCTATCCTTGTGAAGCCATCGCCTTTAGCTGTACCTGAGTTAATAGTAACAAATTCTCTAATAACCGCATTCTTTCCTATGATAACACCTGAGTTTATCTCATCTTTATAAGATATATCTTGCGGGATATCTCCAACTATAGCATAAGAAAACACTTTTGAATTCTCACCTATAGTTACATTAGGTAAAATTCTTGCACCTTGTTTGATGATGGTATTTGCACCTATGTTAGCATTTTTACCAACATAAGCATAAGCTTCTACTACAACATCATCTGCTATAATAGCTCCATCTTCTATAACTGCACTTGGATGAATTTTGCTCATCATTTATCTACTATCATGGCTTTAAGTTCAGCTTCTGCAACTAATTGCCCATCTACAAAAGCTTTTCCTTGGAAAATCCACATATTTCCACGATTTTTTACTACACTCATTTCATAATCAAGTCTATCACCAGGACGCACTGGATTTCTAAATTTAGCATTATCAATGCCTGTAAAATATACCACCTTGGTGCTTGGATCTACTTTATCATCCATACTTTCAAATGCTAAAACCCCTCCAGTTTGTGCCATGCCTTCTAAAATTAACACACCCGGATAAATTGGATGATCTGGAAAATGTCCCATAAAAACATGATCGCTTATACTAATATTTTTATAACCTCTAACAACTTCTTTGTTTTTTAATTCTACGATTTTATCTACAAGTAAAAATGGATACCTATGTGGTAAAATTTTTTGAATTTGCATTACATCTATCATAAATTTAGCCTTAAAATATATTCAAAATTCAGATTTTACAAAAAAAATATTAATAAATTAATTAAGTTTTATAACTTCACAATCTTTTCTTTACTATCAAAATAAATTTCACTTTTTGCCATAAATTCATAAGCACCTTTAATAATATTTTCAACAATAATCACCGGTGAAAGATCATAAGCACCAAAATGCTTTTGTCTTATTTTGATTTCTTGCTCTATTTTTAAAGGATTTTGTAAAAAATCTTCGTAATTTTTAAATCGCATTTTACATAAGCTATTAAAATAATCAAAACTCCATAAATTAATCTCATCCTTTGCACTTTTATAATGCTTTAAACCCTCATCTAAAACACTAAATTTAGTGTAAGAATTTTTAAAATGTGAATAAAATAAAACATGAGTTTTTATAGCTTGCTTGTTTTGTTTTATCAAAGCTCTTAATAAACGATAATTTAAAAATTTCTCTCTTTGAATTTCAAATTTAATGCCCTTTTTTTCTAAATTTTTTACTTGGTTGTAGAATTTAATTTTCTCTTCTATACTTGAAGGCAATATTTGTTTATTAATAGGACTCATCAGCTCATCTATAAAGGCTTTTTGACCTTTTTGTTTAGAAAGCGCATAAATACAACCACAATAATTTTGATGATAAAGCATATCTTGCTTTGCTAGGGCAAATTGTCTTTGCGTACCTCCATTTTTTCTAAAATCGGGCGCTAAAAACTCTATGCCAAATTTATCACATTCTTTTTGCAAAGCTAATTTTAGTTGCTCTAGGTCTTTTTTAGGAGATGTTAAAAGAGTTGTTGTAAGTTTTTTTTCTCCTATTTTTTGAGCAAATTCAACACTTTTATGCATTCTAAAATCAAAACAAATTTGACATCTTGCACCTTTTTCAGGCTCATCCTCATAACCCTTTACACTCTCAAGCCATTTTTCATACTCATATTCACCTTTATAAAGTTTAATGCCTAATTTATCACAACTGCGTTTAACATCTAAAAATCTAAGCTCATGCTCACTATATGGATGAATATTTGGGTCATAAAAATACCCGATGATTTTCTCATCAGGATAGGCTTTGCTTAATTCTTGTATAAAATAATGACTATCCACACTACAACAAATATGAACTAACATAATTCTTTTAACACCTTAAAAGCATGATCTTTAGCTTTTACATTTTTATAAATTTTTGCGATATTTCCTTCCTCATCAACTACAAAAGTAGATCTTATAAGCCCTTCATACTCTTTTCCATAATTTTTCTTTAAACCCCAAGCACCATAAAGTTTGCAAATTTCTTTTTCGCTATCACTTAACAAAGTGTGCTTTAAATCATATTTTTTTATGAAATTTTCATGTGATTTCACACTATCTGGACTAATACCTATAATCACAGCATTTTGCCCTAAAAAATCTTCATAATTTTGACTAAATTCACAAGCTTGTGTAGTACAACCTGGGGTATTATCTTTTGGATAAAAATACAAAATAATTTTTTTACCTAAAAAATCACTTAGAGAAATTTTAACCCCATCTTGATTTAAAAGTTCAAAAACTGGGGCTTTATCGCCAATTTGCAATTCTTTCATTTTTTACCTTTCAATCTTAATTTTTCTACACTTTCACCACCAAAAGCAATATTATATGGCTCAATATCTTCTAGCATTATGACTATATTTTGCTTTGGTTTATTATATTTTATATGCAAAAGCTCTGTAATATCTGCTATTAACTCTTCTTTTTGTACTTTGCTAAATTCTGGTTTAGCGAGTTTGATACTAATAATAGGCATTATTTTTCCTTACTTTAAATAAAGAATTTTACTATATTCTAGCAATTATTAGTATATTTTTGATAAAATTAGTTTTATTTTCAATAAAGGCTTATTTATGATTAGGGCAAAAAAAATTTGGATGGATGGAAAAATCATTGATTTTGATGATGCAAAAATTCATGTTTTAACACATTCATTACATTATGCAAATGCAGTTTTTGAAGGAACAAGAGCTTATAAAACACAAAATGGTTTAGCAATTTTTAGATTAAAAGAACATACCAAAAGACTTTTAGAGTCTGCAAAAATCACTTTAATCAACTCACCTTTTTCTCAAGAAGAACTTGAAAATGCACAAGTTGAACTTTTAAGAGCAAATGATTTTCAAAATAACACTTATTTGCGCCCATTGATCTTTTTGGGTGATGGAACTATGGGAGTTTATCATGCTAAAGCTCCTGTTAGAGTAGCTATTGCTGCTTGGGAATGGGGCGCTTATTTGGGCGAAGAAGGCTTAGAAAAAGGTATTAAGGTTAAAATTTCTTCTTTTGCTAGAAATAGCGTAAAATCTAGCCTAGGTAAAGCCAAAGCAAGTGCAAATTATTTAAATTCTCAAATGGCTAAATATGAAGCTATAGAAGCAGGATATGAAGAAGCTTTAATGCTTGATGAAGAAGGTTTTGTAGCAGAAGGGACAGGCGAGTGCTTTTTTATGGTTAAAGACGGGAAATTAATCACCCCGCCAAATGATTTTTCATTAAAAAGTATTACCCAAGATACTGTTTTAAAAATTGCACATGATTTGGGCATAAGCGTAGTGCGCCAAAGAATTTCAAGAGATGAAGTTTATGTTGCCGATGAGGCATTTTTCACAGGAACTGCAGCAGAAATAACCCCAATAAATAATATTGATGCAAGAATTATAGGAAATGGAAAAAGAGGTGAGCTAACGACAAAGCTCCAAAATGCGTATTTTGATATAGTTTATGGACGCAATGAAAAATACGCTTCTATGCTAACTTATATTTAACAAAGGAACTAAATGCCAGCTGATTTGAATGATTATTTTAATAAAAAAAACAATCAAAACAACAATAAGCAAAATTTAAATTTCAAAGCCCCAGAATTTAATTTCAAAGGTTTTGGGAAATTTTCTCCATTAATTTATAGCGCGATTGCAATTGTTTTAGTCTTTGCGCTTTTTAAACCTTTTGCAATAGTTAATTCAGGAGAAATGGGGATCAAGTCTACCACGGGTAAATACAGCCCTACTCCGCTTGAGCCAGGACTTCATTTTTTTATGCCAGTATTACAAAAAATCACTATAGTAGATACTAGAGTAAGACAAATTAATTATGCTTCTATTGAAGGCGTAAATGAAAATTTACAAATAGGTTCAGGTGTTGTAAATAAAAATAGTATCTCTGTACTTGATTCAAGAGGTTTGCCTGTGTCTATTGATGTAACTGTTCAATATAGATTAAATCCTTTACAAGTTCCTCAAACCATAGCTACTTGGGGGCTTAATTGGGAAAATAAAATCATTGACCCAGTTGTAAGAGATGTAGTAAGAAATGTGGTAGGTCAATATACTGCAGAAGAGCTTCCAACCAATCGTAACACCATAGCAGTGCAAATTGATCAAGGTATTAGAAAAACTATAGAAAGCCAACCAAATGAGCCTGCTGAGCTTCAAGCAGTTCAACTTAGAGAGATTATCTTGCCTATAAAAGTAAAAGAGCAAATTGAAAGAGTACAAATTGCTAAACAAGAAGCTGAAAGAACCAAATACGAAGTAGAAAGAGCTAATCAAGAAGCACTTAAAAAAGCAGCTTTAGCTGAAGGGGAAGCAAATGCAACCATAATTAGTGCTAAAGGTAGAGCAAGTGCGGTTAAAATAGAAGCTGATGCACAAGCGTATTCAAATAGAGAAATAGCAAAAAGCTTAAATAACCCTTTGCTTGATTTAAAACAAATTGAAACTCAAAAGCAGTTTAACGAAGCACTTAAGGTTAATAAAGACGCTAAAATTTTCTTAACACCTGGTGGAGCTGTACCAAATATTTGGGTTGATAGCAAAGATAATAAAAGAACAAGCTCAGTAACAAATTAAAAACTAAAGAAGTGATAATGAATGCCCAACACATTCGAGAGCAAATGATTTTTTATACTACTCATTTGCACTTAGTAGATTTTTTATTAATGGCCTTGGTTATATTTTTTTTCATTATCACTTTATTTTTAGCTTTAATCATTAGAAACAAGCCTGCTTTTGCTTTTACAATTATTTTTTTAGGAATTTTATGTTCAGCAGGTATCGCTTATTTAGGATATTTTTTAATTGATACTAAAGTTAGATCAAGAATAACCAGCTTAGATAATGCTCAATTTTTTGTATATGATAACTCACTCAGCGTTGATTATAGCTTAACAAATACTTCTAAAAAAAGCTTTAGATACTGCAAATTAAAAGTAGAAGTTTTTAAGAAAAGTGATGATAATAGTACTTTTAAAAATTTAATACATACTATAAAACCTCTAAGAAGCAAATCAACCATGATAGAAAAAACAATAAATCCACAACAAACTATTAATTTAAAAACCAAATTTTCCGATTTTAAAGAAGGTCAAAATTTTGACATTGAGATTAGTTCAAAGTGTTTTTAATGGGATATTTTACATTTTTTCATATTTTAATCATTGTTATTATGTTAGCTTCTACAGGTTTAACTTGGGTTTTGCTTTACTTAAAAGTTCAAAATAAAAAATATATGATTATTTTTTGCATAGTGAGTTTTATACTAGCATTAATTTTAACCATTTCATTACTATTAACTATAGATCAATATACCAAAAAAGCAAGTTTGAGTAATTTTTCAACCTACAGACGCTTAGCAACAGAAAGTATTATTGTAAAAGGTAGAGTAACTAATGATACTAATTTTAAAATTTCTGAATGCTTTTTAGAACTTAGGATAATTGATGATAACAAAAAACATGAGGTAAGTGGTGAAATCTTTAATCAACAAAATTTTGATAGCATAAAAAGAGCAAATCAAGAACAAAGAGATGCTTCATATAATATCAATATTGCAAAAAATTTACCAGGGCATACTTATAAAGATTTTTCATTTGAAGTGGGATTACCGCCTCATTTTCAAAGCTATAAGGTATTTAAACAATTAAAATGCAGATAAGGATTATTTAATAAAATAATCCCCATCAAAACTAATTAAAGAGTATTTTCTTTCATTGCCTATACTTGAAACTAGTTCATTAATATCCAAAAAAGTCAAGCTATCTGCACCTGTATACTCTCTAACCTCTTCAACGCTTTTATTAGCTGAGATTAATTCTTCAAAGGTAGGTGTATCTATACCATAAATATCAGGAAATTTAATTTCTGGACATGCAATCGCTAAATGGATTTTTCTTGCACCTGCTTGTTTTAAAAGTGCAATGATTTTTTTAGAAGTTGTTCCTCTTACCACACTATCATCAATCACCACTATATCTTTGCCTTCTAAGACTTTTTTCATAGGATTGAGTTTTAATTTTACCTTCAAATTTCTCATTTCTTGAGTTGGCTCTATGAAAGTTCTTCCAACATAGTGATTTCTCACTATTGCCATTTCAAGTGGGATTTTTAAATATTGCGCAAAACCTATAGCAGCACTTACACCACTATCTGGAACTGGCACTACAAAATCCACTTTTTCTTTAAATTTTTTAGCCAAGGCTTCACCCATTTTTTTACGCACTTCATATACGCTTTTACCTTCTATAATACTATCAGGTCTAGCAAAATAAATATACTCAAATGCGCAAATTCTTGGATCTGTCTTATCAAATACTTGAATGCTTTCAAACTCATCACTACCTTGAGTAAAAATCAACATCTCGCCTGGTTTTACATCGCGGATAAATTCAGCCTCTATCAAATCAAAAGCGCAAGTTTCACTCGCTACAATATACCCACCATCTTTTAATCTACCCAAAGATAAAGGTCTAACCCCATAAGGATCTCTTACGACAAAAAGTTGATTTTTACTAGCAAGCATAAAGCAATACGCTCCCTTGTTTTGAGTCAAGCTTTCTATAAATCTATCTTTCAAAGTTTCTTTTTTGCTTTTTGCTATTAAATGTACCACATTTTCTGTATCCATATTAGAATGAAAAATAGCCCCGTTGTTAATCAATTCTTTTCTAACTTCTTCTTTATTAATCAAATTTCCATTATGCACTAAAGAAATATCACCCAAAGAACAAGTAGCTGCAACAGGTTGGGCATCATGCAAAGAAGAATTTCCTGCAGTAGAATAACGATTATGTCCTATAGCTATCTCGCCTTTTAATCCTGCTAGAATTTGTGTATTAAAAATTTGCCCTACTTCACCTTTAGCTTTGTGTGTTTTGATACCCAAACCATCACTTACGCTAATCCCACTTGCTTCTTGTCCACGATGTTGCATAGCAAATAAAGCATAATAAGCCACCGTACTTGCATTTTTTGAATTAATTACTCCAACTACTGCACACATTTAAATTCCTAAACAATCATCTATATCATATAAGCCATTTTCTTGAGAAGCTAACCATTTTGCACATTTTATCGCACCTTTTGCAAAAGTAGCTCTTGAAGTAGCCGTATGATTTAATTCTATAAATTCACCTTCATTGTAAAAACCAACCCTATGTGAACCTACTATATCACCGCCTCTTAAACTCATCACCGCGATTTCATCTTTACTTCTTTGCCCAATAATCCCATCTCTACCGCTTACTCTGACCTTTTCTAAGTCTAAATTTCTAGCTTTAGCAACATTTTGTGCTAAAGTCATTGCGGTACCACTTGGAGCATCTTTTTTCTTATTATGGTGCATTTCAAGTATTTCTATATCAAAATCTCTCAAAGCCTCACTAGCTAAATAAGAAAGCTTTTTTAAAATCGCCACACCCAAAGACATATTAGTTGCATAAAGAATAGGCATAGTAATACTTGCACTTTGCATTAACTCATTTTGCTTAGCATCCAAACCTGTAGTACCTATCACCAAAGGCTTGGGATTACTTCTTGCATATAAAAGCAAATCCTCACAACCCTTTGGAGTAGAAAAATCAATAATTACATCACATTTATTAAAAAAATCTTCATAATTTGATCCTTGATCAAAAAACGCACTAGCCTTTGCCTGCTCATCATCTTCTAGGCAAAGTCTTATTTGAGCACCCATACGCCCATTACTTCCATGGATTCCAATATTAATCATTTTAAATCTGCCTTTTTAGAATTTGGAAAATTGTAGCGTTTATTTATTTAAAAGCAAATAACGCTTTTAATTAATCATCCCATTTTTGCCCTAAAAAATTTCCATTTCTATCAAAAAACATTTCCATATTATTACTTAGTTTAATTTCATAACCAAATTCTTCCCAATCCACATCTACAATAAAAGCTCCAGGAAAAGAACTTTGAATTTTATCCATAATAGGTTTAGAAAGCCCATAATAATTTTGCGCATAAGGATTATGCTGAGGCATATGAGGCATATTTTGTTGATATGAATTAGTATTTTGTTGTGTAATATTTGCACTAGCCATTAGTGCTAAAGTTGTACTTAGAATTAGTATTTTTTTCATTTTAGATTCTCCTTGATTTTTTATAGGAGAATCTTAATTAATTTTTGTGAAATTTATGTGAAGATTAATGCAAGTTTTCAATATATGCTAAAGCACTAAGTGCTGCGACTGCTCCATCGCCTGCTGCACATATTACTTGTTTTGGAGCATCTTTTCTTAAATCACCTGCTGCAAACAACCCTGCTATATTAGTTTGCATTTTAAGATCAACACTCACTTGACCACTTTCTTCCATAGCACATAAAAACTCACCATTTTCTTGTTTTAAGATTTCATTTCTCACATTCAATCCAACAAAGGTAAAAATTCCAGGCACATCAAGATCTCTTTTAGAGCCATCATTAAATGCTATTTTTACCTTATTAACACCCATATTATCACCACAAACCTCATCAACCACTGCATTTGTAATTAATTCTATTTTATCATTATTTCTTACTTTTTCTACCGTTGAAGGCGCTGCTCTAAACTCATCTCTTCTATGGATTAAATATACTTTTGAGCAAATATTAGCTAGATACAATGCCTCTTCTAAGGCTGTATCTCCTCCACCTAAAACAGCTACTTCTTTATTTTTATAAAAAAATCCATCGCAAGTTGCACAAGTACTTACACCTTTGCCAAAAAATTCATCCTCGCCTTTAAAACCTGCACGACGTGGAGTAGAACCTGTACAAACAATAACAGCCTTTGCTTGTTCGACTTTACCATTTTCTAATTTAATATTAAAACTACCATCAGTATTTTTGCTAATTTGTTCTACACCTATCATTTCATGTTTTAAACCAAAACGCATACATTGCTCATTCCATGGAGCCATAAAAGAAATTCCATCTAAAACTTGTGCAACTCCAGGATAATTTTCAATTTCTGAACTTGAAGTTATTTGCCCACCTGGTGTACCTTTTTCAAACATTACAACATTTTTTAATCCGCCTCTAGTAGCATATAATCCCGCACTTAAACCAGCAGGGCCACCGCCTATAATAGCTAAATCTAACATCATTGTTTTCCTTGTGATTTATTTCAGAGATATTATACAAATTTTTCTTTAATTATAAATAATAAAAATTATTAAATAGTAAAAAATATGAAGAAAAGCCACTAAAAGTGGCTTGAGATTATAAAAGTGAGTTTAGTTTATCTGCTAAAACTTGTTTTGATTGAGCACCAACCAATTGATCAACCACTTCACCATCTTTAAAGAAAAAGATAGTTGGAATAGATCTTACACCAAATTGCGCAGCTAAATCACCTTGCTCTTCTGTATTTACTTTGCAAATTTTAGCCTTGCCATCAAAATCGTTTGCAAGCTCATCAATTACCGGTGCAAGCATTCTACAAGGTCCGCACCATGGAGCCCAAAAATCTACTAAAGCTACGCCTTCTTTTGCTTGTGCAAAATTTTCTGCAGTTAAATCAATATATTTTCCCATGTTATCTCCTTTAATTTTTTAAGATTTTATTAGATTAAAATAAACATTCTCTTAATAACTAATGTTTTCTAAAAGTTTTATATCATCTTTATACACGCAAAGTAAATCTAATTGAAAATTTTCATTACTTTTGTGTTTCATAAAGTAATACTCTATGGTTTTAATAATTTTGTTAAATTTTTTGCCATCTAGTCTATAGGCTACTTCATAATTTCCTTGTGTACTTTTAACTTCAATAAAATGTAAAATTTTATCTTTTTTAGCAATAATATCAATTTCTCCAAATTTAGAATGAAAATTTCTTTCTAAAATTTCAAAATCTTTATTTTTAAGATATTCACATGCTATATCTTCACCTTTTATACCAAAAAGATACTGTGATAAAGCCATTTAATCTTCTATTCTCATCATAAAAACATCATCTTTAACAAATTCTTGTTCTTTAAGTTTTTGAGTTAAAATTTGTATATTTTTTTCATAAGTTTGATGAGTAATAAAAAATAAAGTACTACAATCTTGCTTTTCTTTTTTTGGCTTTTGCAAAAAAGTATCGATTGAAATTTGATGTTCGCTCATTAATTGCGTAATTTTTGATAAAACCCCTATTTTATCTAATACCTTTAATCTTAGATAGTATCTTGTATAAATTTCATCCTTATTTAAAAGCTTATAAGAAGTATCGTTTAAATATCCAAAAATAGCACTATTTTTTTCTTTTCTTGCTATATCAATTAAATCTGCTACAACAGCACTTGCAGTTGCCTTGCCACCTGCTCCTGGACCATAGTATAAACTTTCGCCCAAAATATCCCCATCTATACTGATAGCATTCATCACCCCATCAACTTTTGCTAACATTTTATCTTTATTTAACATAACAGGATGAACCCTTAATTCTATTTTTTCATCTTTTATTTTAGCAATACCTAAATGTTTTATGGTGTACTCAAATTCCTTTGCAAAATAAATATCCTCATCGCTTACCTTACTAATACCCTCAATCAAGATATCCTCAGGTTTTACTCTTAGTCCATAAGCAATATTTGCTAAAATTAAAAGCTTGTGCGCAGCATCAAATCCTTCTATATCAAAAGTAGGATCAGCTTCAGCATATCCTAAATCTTGGGCTTTTTTTAATACTTCTTGAAATTTGGCATTATCTTCTGCCATCTTGCTTAAAATATAATTACTTGTGCCATTTAAAATGCCTTTAATAGAAGCGATATTATTGGCACTCAAACCCTCTTTTAAAATTTTAATAATAGGAATTCCACCTGCTACACTTGCCTCATAACCAAAAGCTGTATCTTGTGCTAATTTTTCAAGCTCATAACGATGATAAGCAAGTAAAGCTTTATTAGCAGTTACTACTGATTTTTTTCTTTTTAAAATTTTTGAAATTATCTCAAAGGGTAAATCAATACCACCCATTAACTCCACAAATACATCAATATCTTCACACTCTAAAACCTCATCAATATCATTAACCACAGGAATCAATGCATTTGGTTTTGCACTTCTTGCCAAAGCAATTACCGGAATAATTTCTTCATCACATCTTGCTTTAATTAAATCTTGATTTTTTAACAAAGTTTCTACAACAGCACTTCCTACCGTGCCATAGCCTAAAATCGCTATTTTCATTTTATTCTCTTAAGTATTTTTTGATATTTCTTGCTGCTTGACGAATACGGTTTTCATTTTCTATTAAAGCTATTCTAACATACTCATTACCCGCTTCACCAAAGCCAACTCCAGGACTTACTGCTACATTTGCTTTTTGTAAAAGCTGCTTAGAAAATTCCATACTACCAAGATGAGCCTTGCTTTGAGGGAGTTTTGCCCAAACAAACATACTTGCATTAGGTTTTTTTAATTCCCATCCTGCTTGGTAAAATGATTCTAGTAAGACTTCCAATCTTTTTGCATAAGTTACCTTAATCTCTTCAACACAAGTTTGATCTCCATCTAAAGCTACAGTAGCAGCAACTTGTATAGGCGTATACATACCATAATCAAACCAAGATTTGATCTTTTTCAAAGCCACAATTAAGCGTTTATTACCTACCACAAAACCTACACGCCAACCTGCCATGTTGTAAGATTTTGAAAGTGTATAGGTTTCTACTGCTACATCTTTAGCACCTTCAACTTCAAAAATCGAAGGAGTTTTATAAGAGCCAAAAGTTAAGTCCGCATAAGCAATATCAGAAATAATATAAAATCTTTCTTTTTTTGCCATAGCAACCAATCTCTCATAAAAACTTTTTTCCACTGTAACTGTTGTAGGATTATGCGGAAAATTTACCACTACATATTTTGGACGCGGAATACTTTCATGCAGTGTTTTTTGTAAATTTTCAAAAAAAGTATTTTCGTTTAATTCATAATTTTCATTAAAATCAAAATTCATAGTTGCTACATTACCACCTGCTATGATAAAAGCTTGAGTATGTATAGGATAAGCAGGCGTAGGCACAATAGCTACATCTCCTGGGTTAATAACAGCTCTTGCTAAATTTACAAAGCCTTCTTTAGAGCCCATCGTTGCAACTACTTCACTTTCAGGATCTAAATCAACATCATATTTTCTTTTATACCAATTACAAATTGCAAGTCTTAGTTTATAAATTCCACTCGAAGCAGAATACCCTGAAGTTTTGTCTTTATTTGCACTTTCGCAAAGCTTGTCTATAATATGTTGAGGAGTTTTGCCATCAGGATTTCCCATAGAAAAATCTATTATATCCTCCCCTGCTCTTCTTGCTGCCATTTTAATCGCATTAACTTCAGCAAAAACATAATTTGGAAGTCTTTCTATGGTATTAAAATGAATTTCTTCAAACATCGTCCGTCCTTTTTAGCGTCTTAAGTAAATTTTTAAACCCCTTTTTATATTATCAAGGCTAAACATATCTCCTATAATAGCATATTTTGCGCCCAATGGTATATTTACATTTACTTCATTTTGCTTATGTGTATTTTCTACACCTTGTATAAAATTTAAGTTTTTATCTAAAAATTGAATTTTGCAAAACCAAGAATCAAGATTGTGCGCACTAAGCTCCATACTTTTTGCACCTTGCAAATCAATAATATATTCTCTTAAAGGTTTGTTTAATTGAGTAATAGTATTTAATGGAATTTGAGTATTAACTTTAGGTTTTGCTTTTGAAAAATCTAGCTCATATTCATAATTTAACTCTGAAATTTTATAAATATCTTTAATAAAAACAGAACTACCCAGCAAAGCCTTATAAAAAACTCCTGGATCAAGCATGTACTGAGAATCTACGGCTAACTTATATGTGATATAGTTTTCCCTTAAAGTTAATTCAGTTGGTATAAAATAAATATAACCTAGTTCATTTAAAGTATCATTAATAGTTTTAAAAAATAAAACAGAATCAGCTTGGGCTTTAAAACTAAAAGTTAAAGTTTTTGGTTCATTTAATATAAAATTTGCCAAAGAATTGGTTTTTAAAATTTGAGAAATAGTGTAAATATCTACATTTCCACGCTCATCTTTATAATCATTTCTTGCAAACAAAAGTTCCAATTGTGCATCTTTAGAATTATCATTAACAATATGCTTAGCAACTTCTAAAGCACTTAGCGCAAAAGCATTAAGAGCAAAAAAAATGGAAAATATTAAAATTCTTACCATAATTTTCCTCTATTTTCTTTTATAAACTCAGCTTTTGTAATTTGTTTGATTTTACCATCTTTAATCATTAAAAACTTAGACACACCATTTTTAAACTCTAAAGTATTATTATTCTCATCATTTAAACTAAAAGCAGCATGACCCGTAGTAATAAGCATATCTTTATCTAAAGATAAAGTATAATCATTTTTAATAGTCAAAGAACTTTTTCTAAAAGTTTTTAAATCCACCATACCAAGCCAAAGTTCTGCACTTGGTTTTATAATACTTTCTTTAAGCAAAACCATATTTTCTTCGGACATATTTAAACTAGTATTACCCTCTAATGTTTCTTCTATAGTATTATTACTCTCATCTATTGGTTCTAAAATAGCACTTGTGTTTGTTTCATTATTTTCTGTGGTTTCATCAGCAAAAAAATTAAGAACCGGAGTTTCATTCTCATCAACTTTTTCTTCTAAGATAATTTGTTCTTGATTTAGCACATTAGTAGTATTTTCATCTAGTGTGGAACTTTGGAAAAATCTTGAAACACCCCAAGCTAAAGCCACTATCAAAAGCACTACTACTATAATTACAATATACCATACACTTGAGCTTTCTTTGGTATATGAGTTCATTCTAGGAGCAATATGCACATGATTTTTTTTCTCAATACCATTTTCTTCTAAATAGGCATGATATTCTTCTAAAAAGCTAGAAAAATCAAGCTCATATTCTCTTTGTAAAATTTTGATAAAACCATTTATATTAAAACGAGATAAAGACTTAAAATCTTTTTTAATAATATATTCAAGACAAGTTATTTCTATTTGTGTTCTTTTTTGAACTTCTAATAAATTTAAATCTTCTAATTTTTTCCAACTATCCATTTTTCATCCTATCGCAAAGTATTGCAAATGCTGCACTAACATTTAAACTATCAAAATCATTGTGCATTTTTATCCCTACACATTCATCGCATTTTTTAAGCACCTTTGGTGCTATACCAAAACCCTCACTTCCCATAATCAAAACTTTTTTATTTTTGGCCTTGATAGTATGTATATCACTACCTCCGCTTGCGCTAGCATAGATATAAAAACCTTTTTGTTTTAATTCATTTATCATGCTTAAAATATCATCATTTAAAACTATTTTCATATCTAAAGCCGCGCCACTACTTGCACGAATAACTCCATCCATAGCCACGCTTTTAGCTACCAAAATAATCCCATCAGCACCCAAAGCATAAGCACTACGCACGATAGCGCCTATATTTCCAACATCACTAATATTATATAAAATAACTATAAAATCTTTTTCTTTTAAACTCTCAAAAGAGCTAAATTCAAACTCATCAATTTCCATTAAAAAACCTTGATGATTTCCACCTCTTGCTAAGCTTTGTGCGGTTTTAAAATCAAGCTTTTTAATTTTTTTTGAAGCTTTTGCTATTTTTGAAAAATCAGCTTTTTCACATTCTTTTGCTAAATAAATTTCTTTAATTTTTTCTTTGTGCTTTTCTAAGATATAAAAAAACACTTGCTTACCATAAACTATCATTTTTAAATAATAACCAAATTCAACTTAAAAGCAGTTTTTGATAATTTTCTTTTGGAGATTTCGCATTGATTTTTGAAAGAAGCTTTGCCTTTGTTTTTAAAGGCAAATCAAGTTCATAAATATCTTGCTCACACAAGGTATTTTGGTGAAATTGCTTTTCTTTAGCACTTACGACTACACACCATTCACCACGCAAGTTCATTGTTTTTAATTTTTCTAAAGCTTCTAAGGCATTTGCTCTAAATTTGGCTTCAAATTTCTTTGTTGCTTCTTTTATGATAAAAATTTCTCTTAAAGGATCAATTTTACTAATTTCTTCTACTAAATTAAGTATCCTAGTAGGTGCTTCATAGACTATACTAGGATAAGGATTAAGCATTAAATTTTCAATATCTTTTTGTCTTTGAGGATTTTTATTAGCCAAAAAACCCATAAAAATAAATTCTTTTTTACAAAATGCACTTGAAACTAATGCAAGTAAAGCAGCATTTGACCCTGCCAAGACTTCATAATCAATATTATTTTTAATGGCATATTCAATTAAAAATTGCCCCGGATCACTAATACCTGGCATACCCGCATCACTCAAATATGCAACATCTTGTTTAAAAAAATCATCATCTATTTTTGCTAAAAAATCTTTTTCATTATGAGTATGTAAGGCTAAATATTTATCAGGTTTTATTTCTAAATTAAATTTTTCATTAAGGAGATGAACTAAGGATTTGCAAACTCTCGTATCTTCGCATAAAAAGAGTTTGCATTTTTGTAAAATTTCTAAAGAATGAAAAGAAATATCGTTTAAATTTCCTATGGGCGTAGGAATAAAATATAACATTATTGCATTGCGTATTTTTTCTTAAATTTCTCTACACGACCCGCAGCATCTACGATTTTTTCACTACCTGTAAAAAATGGATGACAACTTGAGCAAATATCAACTTTAATTTCTGGTTTATTTGACTTAGTAGTAAAAGAATTTCCACAAGCACAACTAACTTTGCATTCTACATATTCTGGGTGAATTTCTTTTTTCATTGTTTATCCTTTTTCAAAACATTAAGGCGTAATTATATAAATTTTTATATAAAAAATAGCTAAATTTAAGCATGTTTTTAAATTATGAATTTTGAAGCAACCCCTATTAAAGCTGTTTGCGCTTTAAGTATAAAACCAGCCTGTAATTTTGCTTTTTTTACATTCTCCTCTCTTTCTTTTTGCGAAAATCCACCTTCAGCTCCAATTAAAAATACATGTTTACTAGGTTCAAATCTCATCAAATCTTCACCTTCAAAGTCTATTAAAACAATATTTTCATAAGCTTGCTGAAATTTTTTAAAATCGTCAAAGCTTTCAAGCTCCATTAAAGAGGCACGACCGCATTGCTGGGATGATTCTATAAGAATCTTTTCCATTCTTTTAAAATCTAATTTAAAATTCTTTTGTGAATAATCCATATACACAAAAGAAAGCTTAGCTACTCCAAGTTCATTTAAAAAAGGTAAGGTTTTTTCTATAATCTTTGGATCAATCACCGCTAAAGCTAAATGTAAATGCGTTTTTAATTCTTGTTTTTCTTCTTTTTTATCAAGTAAATTTAATGCACATGAGCGTCTAGAAAACTCTATGCATTCATAAGTATAAGCAAAAAAATCTTTTAAATTTTTTAATATGATTTTATCGCCTACTTTAATTCTTCTAGCTTTTAAATGCAAGAAAGCTTCATTTTCTAACTCTAAATTTAAAGCACCACTTTGTGGGTGATACAAAAATCGCATTAAAAATAAAACCTTTGAAGCAAATAAGGCACAAAAAGTAAGAATATACCTAAACACAAAATAAAAAAGCTTAAAAATCTAAATTTAGCATAACGTTTGAACAATCTTGCTTTTTTAAATAAAACAAATTGATAAATAGCCAAAGCAAAGATAAAAATCCAACAAAACCACATAGAAAGCATGTATAAATTTAGCTCAAAATGCTTTAAAGCCCAAAGCAAACTTCCTGTAAAAAGTGTAATTGCTAAAAATAAATAATAAATTGGCAAAAATAGGCGAATTCTTTTTATAAAAATAAACTCTTGCGAAAAACTACTTTGAGTTAAATACAAATAAAACAACATTAAAAAGCCATTTGCGTATAAACTATATACATGTAATGCTAAAAAAAACTCATAACTTTGATCCATCACTGTCCTTGTGTGTTATTTTCATCTTTGATATCATCATCTACAGGTATAGGAAGCGTATCATCATCTATAATCACATTAGAATCGCTTTGCTCAATTTGAACCTGCTCAGTCTGCACCTCTTTTTTTACGCTTGTATCTTCTTGACTTGAGCAAGCAATAAAAAACAATAATGGCACAATCAATAAAATCTTTTTCATTACACCTCCTTTTGATTAATAAAAACAAAATTTGCATCTTGAAGTTTTTTAAAAAAATCTTTATCTTTCCATTCATCGCTTATAGCTTGTGAAAATTCAATATCTGCCAAATTTATCTTTGGTAAAAACTCACTATAAGCATCTTCTCTAAAACCTTGTGCATAGCCTGTTCTTGTTTCATGCACAATAATACTTTTTAAGCTAACACCTTGCTCGCCATTGACCATCTTAGTCTTTAAAAGCAAAGTATCTATCAGTACAAAAAATATGCGTACAAAATTTTCTGCACTTACATTCACAGGTAAACTTACCCATCTTTGTGAGTGTTTTTTCATATCTTCTAAATAAACTTTATCATCATCTTTAAAAAGCGTAATAGCATGGTCAAAACTATCAATAATTTGTTTTATCTCATCTTTTAACAAACCAAAATCATATACCATTCCCGCATTGTCAAGGTATTTACTCTCAAGTAAAATTTCTACCTTATAAGAGTGTCCATGTATGCTTGTTTTACATCGCTTGGAGCTACAAAATCTAACAATATGAGCATTTTCAAATTCAAACATTTTTCTAATAATCATACGCCTTCTTTATCTCCCCAAATTCTAATATGCAATCTATCGGAGTAATTATATCCATTTTTTATACAAAATTCAGCAATACTTAAGGCATTTTTAGAAATTTCTTCTTCACTTGACCCCATAGGCATACAAAATACCTCATTTTCACAAATTTGTAAAATTTCATTAATTTCGCCTAAGGCTTTACTTTCTTGTAAAAAATCCTTATCTAAAACAAATTTATAAAAACTATCTTTAGCATAATATTTAAAAGCTTTCAATGCTTTTTCATTAATCCTTTTTTCTTTTTTTACACCACTATTGCTAAGCTTTACTCCTAAAGCAAAATAACATTTTTTATACAAAGGATATTTTTCAAAATCAATTTCAATACTTGCATTGGTTTCAAAATGCACTTTAAAATCATTTTCTAAAAGCAAATTAATAAAACACAAAAAATCTTTATTTTGATAATTTAATAAAGGCTCACCACCTGTAATAACAACCATAGCTTTGTGTGAATTTGCTAGTTTTAAAACCTCATCAAAAAGCTTTACTGAAGTATATGTTTTATAACAAGTTTTAAATTCTTTAGTAAAAACAGCTCTTATAGTATCACAACCCAAAAGTATTTTAGAATCTTTTTCTTTTTTTACTCCAAAGCCTATACAGTTAAAATTACACCCAGCAAACCTTACAAATACAGCTAAATTTCCACTATATTTTCCCTCACCTTGCAAGCTTAAAAAAGTTTCAACAACTTCCATTATCCACCTGTTTGATAAAAGGCTCTTGTAGAACTTTGATTAGCCTCATTTTCAGCCCATCTGTTTTTTTCTGATTTATTTTTTATCACGGTTTTTAAAACCTCACAGGCACCTGCTATGTCTTTATTGCGTATAGCTTTTTTAATGCTTAAAGCCTCATCATAGTACAAACAAGGTATCAAAAGACCCTCAGCTGAAAGTCTTATACGGTTACAACTATCACAAAAATCATGACTATGTGGATCAATAATGCCAAACTCATACCCATCTTCAAGCTCATAAATAGTCGCAGGTGCATTTGGACTTTTTTGTCCTTGTTTAAAAGAATATTTTTGAGCAATAATATTTAAAATTTCTGCTGATTTTAAGCCTTTTAAATCTCCATAAGCATGATAATTTTCCATAAATTCTATAAAGCGAATTTGGCTTTTGCGTGCTTTGGCAAATTCTAAAAGATCGATAAATTCACTATCATTAATCCCTTTAAGAGCTACGGTGTTAAATTTAATATTAAAGCCTAATTCTAAAGCCTCATTAATACCATTTAATACATCTTTAAGTATATTTTTTTGGGCTAACTTAAAAGCCACTTCTTCTTTTAAGGTATCTAAAGAGATATTAATTCTTTTTAAACCTGCCTGTCTTAAATCTTTTGCTTGTTGTTTTAACAAAGAAGCATTAGTAGTAAGTGCTAAGTCTATATCCTGCTTATACTCACTAATCATAGCAATAAATTTATGCAAATCTTTTCTTACTAAAGGCTCACCGCCTGTAATACGAATTTTCTTAACCCCTTCATCAATGCAAACTTTAACAAACATAAAAAGTTCTTCAAATGATAAAAGATTTTCCTTGGCACTCCATTCAAATGGAGTTTTTGGCATACAATAAAGGCAACGAAAATTGCATCTTTGTGTTACTGAAATTCTTAAATAATCTATCACTCTTCCATAACTATCTACCAACATCAAAGACCTTTATAATAATTTATTAAATTTCAAAATAAGCTCAACTCTACCCATACCTATACGCAAATCTTTGGCAATTTGCTCAATGGATTTTTTTTGATTAAAAAGCTCTATTACCTTTTGTTCTTCATTATCATAGCTTGGGCTTAATTTTGTAATGCTTTGGGTTTTTTGTTCTAAATTTAATAAACGATTTTTTTGCTCACTTTGAAATTCTTCAATCACCTCTTCTACTTCTTTTAAAGCACTTAAAATAGGAATGATATTTTGATTAATTTTTTGTTCTAATATCTGCAAAAGTTCTTCTTTTAGCTCTTCTTTAATGGCTTCAGTATCTATTTCCTCTTTTTCTTGCTCTTGTTCATCTAAACTTTCTTTTTTTAAATAATGATATTGCTTATTTAAATCTTCTATCATCTTACCAAGCTCGTTAATCTTAGCAATACTTTCTTTTTCTTTTATCATCATATAAGCAAACATAGCAAAAATTAATAAAGCTACCACAAGCCACAATAATAAATCACTATCCATTTTCTTGCTCCTTTAAAATCTTAATCATCGCTCTTTGCATATTTGCCACAAAATTATCATACACAAGCTCATCTTCTGCTTTTATTTGTGTAATTTTTGCCTCATTTTCATTTAAAGCTTTAAAAAAAATACTAATTTTTTGACCATTTAACTCAAATCTTGCATAATATTCCTCATCTTGAGTCAAACACTTTTCTTTAAATTGAATGTGTGCAAAATTTACACCTACCACAAAAGCTTTATATTTTAAATCTGTAAATAATTTTGTTTTATTGATATCATTTTTTATCAAATACAATTCTTGCTTTAAATCCATAAGCAAATCAAAAATAATTTGCTCACCCTCGCTAAATTCCACTCTTGAGGCAAGCTTTTTCCATTTGCTTAAATTAACATAGTTATTACTTGAAAGATATTCTTGCAAAAACTCTTCATATCTTTCTTTACTCTCTTCAAACTCAAGTTCTAATGAGCTTTTAAAAAAATTTATCTCCATAAAAGATCAACCCAAATAAATATAAAAAACACTATACTTAAATACCCATTTAAAGCAAAAAATGCTTTATCGATTTTTGCAAAATTCTTTCTAACTATGCGGTGCTCAAAAAATAAAATAATCGCACTAATTATCACGCCTAAAAAGGCAATATTTCCCGTTGGAGCCACCCAAACAAATAAAAGCCAAAAAAGTACTGCTAAAACATGACAAAATGCTGAGATAAATAAGGTTGCCTCAAGCCCAAATTTAGCAGGTATAGAGTACAAGCCTGTTTTTTTATCATATTCCATATCTTGCAAAGCATAAAGCAAATCAAAACCAGCTGTCCAAAAAGTAACACCCAAACACAAAATCACACTATAAATTTCAATACTTCCCAAAACTACAATGCTACCTGCAATAGGAGCAAGCCCTAAGCAAAATCCTAATACTAAATGCGCTAAGGATGAAAATCTTTTAAAAGCTGAATAAATAGCTAAAATAAACAATACCGGCAAAGAAAGAGCAAAAGCTAGCTTATTAATAAAATAACTTGCCAAAACAAAAACAATAGCATTTAAAATAATAAAAAGTAAAATACTAGTTTTACCTATACGCCCATCGATATTAGGTCTATTTGCACACCTTGGATTATTTTTATCAATATCCTCATCCATCAAACGATTAATCGCCATTGCAAAATTTCTTGCACTCACTGCACAAATAACACCCAAAAATAAAGCCTTAAAGCCAAACCAAGTGCTATCATTTAAAATAACAGAAGCCACAATCATTGAAGTGAATAAAAAAGGTAAAGCAAAAATAGAATGCTTAAAAACTATCAAGTCTAAAATATCTTTCAATTTTTCTTTTAATATAGGCATTTTTTCTCTTTATAATATATTTTTGTTATGATTTTACTAAAATAATTTTAAATTTAGGATATTTTTACGATGTTTTTTGAATTTGCACTCATTGGAACCACTGCAAGTGGCAAAACAGAACTTGCTAATAAACTAGCTTATGAATTTAACGCAAGCATTTTAAGCCTTGATAGTCTTTGCGTGTATAAACAAATCAACATCGCTTCAGCAAAAACAGAGCAAAAAACCCTAGATGAGCTTGATTATTTTGGTATAAATTTGTTAAATGTCAATGAGCATTTTAACATTGCTTTGTTTTTTGAAGAATACAAAAAAGCAAAAGCCTTTGCTCAAAAAAACAATCAAATGCTTATCATCACAGGTGGAACTAGTTTTTATCTAAAAGCCTTAATGGATGGTTTGAGTGAAAATTTTAAAGAAAGCCAAAGCACACTAAGTAATGATGAAATTTATCATTTAATGATAAAAATTGATCCACAAGCAAAAATAGAAAAAAACGATACTTATCGTTTGAAAAAATGGCTTGGAATTTATGAGCAAACCAATAAAATTCCAAGTGAAGTTTTAAAAGAAACCAAACAAGAAGCTTTGATTAAAAAACTTGATATTTTTGAAATTTCTTGGCAAAAAGATCTTTTAGAAAAACGCATTATCAAGCGCACTAAAAATATGCTAAATGAGGGCTTAATAGATGAAGCTAAAATGTTATTTGATAATTATGATCATCATTTAAAAGCACTAAATTCCATAGGTTTAAAAGAATGCAAAGAGTTTTTAGATAAAAAAATAAATTTAAATGAGCTTGAAGAGCTCATCATCATCCATACAAGACAACTTGCCAAAAGACAAAGAACTTTTAATAAAAAATTCAATAAAGAAATTTTAGATTTTCAAAGTGCTTATGAGAATTTAAAAGCTTATATTTTAAAAAAATATCAAGGCTGAGTATTTAAGACATTTAATTTATCTTTACATAAATTTTGCCAATTACTCGTTACATTAATATCTATACAATTTTGTAAGCTTTGTTTTTGATTTTGCACATCTTTTAAATCTTCATAAATATTGCTTTGCACATAAAAAACTCTTGCGCGCTCATCATCTTTTAAAGGATTAGCAAGTAAGTCTTTAAACAAAGTTAAGGCTTTTTGAGCTTG
Organism: Campylobacter sp. LMG 17559; assembly: GCF_024723605.1. Classification (NCBI taxonomy): domain Bacteria; kingdom Pseudomonadati; phylum Campylobacterota; class Epsilonproteobacteria; order Campylobacterales; family Campylobacteraceae; genus Campylobacter; species Campylobacter sp. LMG 17559. The sequence continues at coordinate 33,360 of NZ_JANQCZ010000006.1, read as the reverse complement.
ATTGCTTTGTTTTAAAGCTTTGATATAGATAAATTCTAAATCGGGACTAAAAAGATTTACTCCCTTTAAGTTTTGATAATCAATAGCCTTTGGAGCATAGTTTAAAATACTTGTTAGAAAATTATTTTTTTCACAATAACGCAAAAACTCATAATATAATTCCACCATACGATAATTCATAGGAAATTGCTCTAGTTTTTGTAAAGTTCTTATCATGGCATTATAATCTTGCAATCTAAGCTCAGCAAAAAATTTAATATAATTTGCTTCAAATTTTTCATTATCACTAATAATCGTTCTTGTGTTTAAAATATCGTTAATTGTTTTTATAACAAAGTTATAGCGTTTATCTTTAAGAGCTAAATCAGCACTTTGAAGCTTATAAAAGATAATATCATCATTTTCATTTTCCACTATGTATTTTTTAGCTTCTTCTATACGCGTTGTGCGTTTAAAACATTCAAGCATTTGTTTTTTATTTTGTATTTTGCCTCCTATATTATAGGCTTTAAAATCATCATATATTTTAATAGCAGCCAAACACTCATCATTTTTTAATCTTTGCTCTAAAACCAAAATAGCAGCTTGCTCTAAAAGATTTTTTACTTCTTTATTGGAGTATTTTTCAATGTCTTTTTGATAACTTATAACCTTTTCATAATTTTTTTCTTGAAAATATAATTTGACATTATCAAACAGCGCCTTACTAGAAATTTCTCCAGCGTATTTTTTCATAATTTCTTCATATTTTTGATGCAAAAAGCTTGCATTAGCATCTTTTAAATATAAAAAGTTTTTATCTTGTGCTTCTTTAATTAAACTCACATATTCACCCAAAGGAAAATCTTCTGCATAAAGATCTAAATATTTTTGAGCTTTAATATGTTCATTTGCATTTAATAAAGACAAGGCAAGATCTTTTAATACTCTTTCATATTCTTTATCTACCTTGGTTAAATGCGTAAAAATATACTCATAAATTTTAGAACTTAAATCATAAACCCTATTATTAGCAAAAGCTTTTGCTAATAATAAAGAATTTTCCAAATCGCTCATGAAAAATTCAGGGTTTGATTCTAAAATTTTATTTGCTAATTCTTTGGCTTCTTTTATATTTTTTGCCTCTAGATGATTTTTTGATAAAAATAAAGCAGCTCTACTGGCTAAATCTGCATTTGGAGTAGAATAATACACATCTTGATAAATATTATTTGCGGTATTTTTTTTACCCAAATGATACAAATAATCTGCATAATCAAGTAAAGCCATTATAGTATATTTATCGCCTTTGTGTTCAGTATTTAAAGTATCTATAATATATTCAACATTAGATCTTTGCGATAAACCCATATAAACTCTCATCATAATATACATCACTTCTGTATAATCTTTATCATTAATATAAGTTCTCACCCATCTTTTAGCATCATCTAACATTTGCTCTAAAATTACCTGGTCTTTATCAAGTTCATAAGTGTATAGTTTATTTTGAGCTCTTAATTTATAAAGCTCAAATTCATTCATAAATACACTACCCTGATAACGCTTAATAGCACTAGTTGCATCCCTTAAAACCTGATCATATTTTTTTGCTTCATATTCTTGTTTTATACTAAAATAAGCGTTAAAATCTGCACTTTTTGAAGTTTCCATAGGATTAGAATTTAAATCTAATGCTCCAATATAAGGCATTAATCCATCATCAAAATAAATATCAAAATCGAGCCCATCGCTAGGTTTGTAATATCTTAAATCTTTAGTAAAAATAAACACAAAGTGTTTAGAAGTATCTCCACTTTGACTTTGAATTTCTTTTGCATTAAAAATATCTTGGGAATAATTAAACATCTTAGCTAAAATTTTAGGATAGATTTTGATTGTCAAAAAGGTTTGGTGCTTTTCAAAATAAATTGTAAAATCATCAAACTCTTTATTTTGAAACTGCATATTACTAACACCTAAAACATTGCACTCAAAATGGGTTTTTTCAAATTCAAAAACACTTTTGCAAGTAAAATCCTTATCATCTTTTAAATGCAAAAGCGTAAAAGGGCGTTTATGCTCTTCCCCTTTATTAACAATAATTTCAAAAGAAAATGTATAAGTTATACTTAATAAAAATAAAAATAAAACCCTTATCATAAGCGTGATTATAGCAATATTATTTTACAAAAGCAAAAACACGCAAGAAACACTTCCAATCAAACACAAGCATAAAATAATCTTTTGTTTTACATCTAAGTTTGCACTTTCTATGATTTGAGCCTTTTTGAAAAAAACATAAATTAAAATTTTTAAATAAGCATAAAGCATAATCATAGAACTTAAAGCTATAGCAAATACAAGTACATAATAGCCTGAGTTTAAAATAGAAGCTAAAATTAAAATTTTACCCCAAAAAATACCAAAAGGCGGAATACCTGCTATACACAAAATGAATATAGCTAGCATTATAGACAATACTGGTCTTTGATCAAACAAACCTGAAAAACTCTCAAATGAGCTTTTTTGAAATAAACTCAATATTAAAAAAATTCCATAATTTGCAAAAGCAAAAGATATCCAATACACAAACAAAGCAAAAATTGAAAGCAAATAAGAAGTCCCATCTCCTTGAGAACTCACACTCATACTAGAAACAATAACTGCTAATATAAAAGAAGAATGAGTAATAGAACTATATGCTAGCATTTTTTTCACATCTTTTTGGATTAAAGCTACTATACTTACAACAAGCATAGAAAAAATTGCTAGTAATGCTACTATGTATTCAAATTTTACTCCACCGCCCAAAGCAGAAAAAATTCTTAAAACTACTATTATCATAGCTATTTTTGGTACTATAGATATAAATGCTATAAAATTTGTATGCACTCCACAATACACATCTTTTAACCAAAAATGAAAAGGTGCAATAGAAAGTTTTACTCCAACAATAACTAAAAACATTACCCCAGCACAAAGCAAGATAGGATCTGAAATATATTCAGAATGCAATAGATTATCTAAATCCAAAGATTTTGTTTTTAAATATACAAAAGCACAAGCAAAGACAAAAAACCCAGCGCCTACTGCAGCTAAAGTAAAGTACTTTATACTAGAGCTAATAGCATTATGAGTTCCTCTTAGTGCTATTAACGTATAAAGAGCTAAAGAAGAACCTTCTAAAGCTAGGAAAATTACAATTAAATTAGTGCTTGATATCATTAATATCAAAGAAGCAATCATAAATAAAAACAAAGAAAAAAACTCTGCCTTTTGCTCATCTTTATCCATTAATAAATAAAGCATTGAAAAAACTAAAATAACTATTTGAGCAAAAATTGCATAATTATCACTTACAAATAAACCAAAAAAGGCATGAGAATTATCTAAAACAAAGCCATTATAAAGCAATAAAAAACACAAAGCGCTAAATAAAGCTATAACACTTGCTCCTATATAAAAATTTCTAGAAAGTTTTTTAAATGCATCCAATAAAAGCAAAACAATAGCCCAAAAAAGCAATGATAACACAGGAAATAATAATACAAAATTGAATTTTTCTAAACTAAAGCCACTCATTAAAAACCTCTTATATCATCTATGATTTTTTGATTTTCTATTGCAATATTTCTTGTTTGCATAACTTCAAGAATGCTATTTACATTCAAAGCAATTTCATCAAGCATAGCACTTGGAGCTATCCCTAAATAAATTACCAAGGCACTTAAAATACCCAAAACAAAAATTTCACCTTTTTTTAATATTAATTTCTCCATTTTTTCTTCACTAGTGGCAAAAAACATATTTCTATAAATATTTAGCATATAAATAGCCCCTAAAATAATCACACCACCTGCAAATAATGCATACCACAAATTCACACTTGCTATGCCTTGTAAAATTAAAAACTCACCTACAAAAGAAATAGTCAAAGGCAGTGAAATAGATGAAAATAATAACACCGCAAAGAAAAAGCTAAATAATGGAGCTGTTTTAGCTAAATTTTTATAAAAGTCTAAATCAAAAGTATGATATCTTTTATAAAGCATATAAGCAGCCAAAAACAAACCGCCTGTTACTATACCATGTGCAAACATGTAAAATACAGAACCACTTAGCCCATTATAAGTAAAAGTCACAATACCCAAAATCACCACACCCAAATGTGAAATTGAGCTATAAGCAATTAATTCTTTCAAATCTTTAGTTTTAAAAGCAATTAAAGCTGCATATAAAATTCCAACTATACATAAAATAGCAAGTAAAGAATAATAATGATTTAAAGTATCAGGTGTTAAAGGCAAGGTAAATCTCAAAAATCCAAAAGGAGCCATTTTAAAACTAACAAGCATTACAGATACTAAAGTCGGACTTTTTGCATAAACTTTTGGCGCCCAAGTGTGGAAAGGAAATAAAGGACTTTTAATCGCAAAAGCGATAAAAAATCCTATAAAGATTAAATTTTGCACACTTTCAGGTATGAAAAATTCACTCTTATACCAAGCAAGTAAATCAAAACTCCAATACCCAAAACTTTGATAATACAAAAATCCTACATAAATAATCGCTAAAAGCATGAGCATAGAACCGCAAAATGCATAAATGAAAAATTTAATCCCTGCTTTATAATTATCTGAATATCTGCCTATTAAATAAATAAGCGGTATAAGAGAAAACTCCCAAAATACATAAAATAATAAAGCATCTAATGAAGCAAAAAGCCCTATAATACAAAATTGCAATAAAAATATACTTACTACAACACTTTTATCTTGAATATCCAAACATACAAAAGATAAAAAAATCATAATAGAACAAAGCAACATTAAATAAAGCGCTATAGCATCTACACCAATATGAAAATTAACTATTAAAGAATTTAAACTAAACTCATAAGCTATACCACCATGATAATTAAACAACAAAAAAATATTAAAAACTAAAATCAAAAAGCTAACTAAAATAGCAAAAGACTTACTATCTTCTTTTTGTAAAAACAAAGCTATAAAAGCTGCAAAAAATGGAAATAACATTAACAAACTAAGCATTCTACACCGCCAACGCTAAACAAAATAAACATACAAAAGCCAACACTGTAATTCTTAAAACCAAAGAATAATCCTTACCTATGCTAAGAGTTCTAGCAAAAGTTTTAAGGAAAAATGCAACACTATCTACCAAAGTATCTAAAATTTCTTTATCAGCTTTTCTTAAAAATTCACAAAATAAAGCATATTTACTAACAATAAATTGATGATAAAACCTTGGTATATAGTATTCATTAAACAAAAGCTTATAAATACTTGTTTTAGAAAGTGAAGGTTTAAACCAATTTTTCCAATAAGCTATAATAGCTAAAAGCACTCCAAGTACCGCAGCAGCACTTGCAAGCACCATAACTAAAGAATTTTGTCCATCAATAAAAGCTAAGTTTTGACTCACAAACTCCATAAAACTATGCTCAAAAAATCCTGCAATAATAGCAAGTAAAGCCAAAGGACTCATCGCAAGCAAAGCTATTTTACTAGCTTCATGAGGATGTTCTTCATGTCTTTTTGGAGTAAAAAATACAAGCATTAAAAGTCTAAAACTATAAAAAGCTGTCATAAAAGCTGCTATTAAAAGCACCAAGAAAATTCCATGATGATGACTTATAAAAGAAAATCCTAAAATTAAATCTTTAGAGAAAAATCCTGCAAAAGGATAAATTCCTGCTAAAGCTAAAGAACCTATAAACATTAAAATAGCACTAAAACGCATATTTTTATAAAGCCCACCCATCTTGCTAATATCAAGCTTGTCATTCATTGCATGCATTACATTACCCGCGCCTAAGAATAATAAAGACTTAAAAAATGCATGGGTTGCTAGATGAAATAAAGCTATGGCATAAGCTCCAAGACCTGCTGCTACAAACATATATCCAAGTTGAGAAAGCGTTGAATAAGCAATAATTCTTTTTAAATCTTTAGCTACCATAGCCATTGAAGCAGCAAAAAGTGCCACAAAAGCTCCAAGTATAGCGATAAAATATCCTACTTCAGGAACTTGCAAATAAAGCTCTCCTGCGCGAATCACTAAATAAACACCCGCAGTAACCATAGTCGCAGCATGGATTAGAGCTGAAACCGGCGTAGGTCCTGCCATAGCATCAGCAAGCCAAGTATGGAAAGGAAATTGTGCTGATTTACCCATAGCACCCACAAAAAGTAAAAGCGCTATTAAAATCAAAATCATGTCATTTTCATGCCCTAAAGATAAAAGGGTAAAAAACTCATCATATTTTAAAGAATTGAACTCTATATAAATTAAGAAAATTCCTAAAAGCAAAGCCAAGTCTGCGATTCTATTCATGATAAATGCTTCATTAGCAGCAAAGGTGTATTTTTCATTATAATACCAAAAACCTATCAAAAGCCATGAACAAAGTCCAACGCCTTCCCAACCTATGAAAAGTCCTAAGAAATTATCACTCATAATCAAAAACATCATAGAAAAAACAAAAAGTCCCAAATAGCTAAAATAGCGATTAAACCCTTCATCATGCTCCATATAAAATATACTATACAAATGCACAAAAGTAGCAACTATGCTTACTACATTCATCATAACTAAAGTAATAGAGTCTATTTTGAAACCAAAACTAACATCTACCAAAGATATCCAAGTACCAAGTTCAAAATTAAAATGCACTCCATTACTTAATAAAATAATTGAAGCAAATGCTGAAAAAGCTATAAATAAAGAAGCTAAATAACCTAAAATAATTTTCTTAACACTAAAAGCAAAAATACCTAAAACAATAGCTGAAACCAAAGGAGAAAAAAGTGCAATTAAGGCTAAATTTTGCATTTTAACTCTCCTTTTTCAGCTAAAGAGCTAAGTTCTAATGTTCCTGTTTTTCTATACCATAAAACACAAAGTGCTATCCCAACAGCTACTTCACAAGCTGCAACCCCCATTACAAATAAAGCAAAAATTTGTCCTTCTATATCTTTATGGGAAGCCCCTGCTGTAACTAAGGCCAAATTAGCAGCATTTAATAAAATTTCACTTGAAATAAAAAGCATAATTAAATTTTGGCGTTTTATAATACCTATTAGACCAATGATAAACATCAAAATAGCCACAATGTAGTATTTTTCTAACATCATTGCTCATCCTTTTTTATATTTTTTTGAGTAAGTGCTATTGCACAAATTAAAGCTATTAAAAGTAAAATTGCCATAAATTCAAAAGCAAGCATGTATTTTGTAAATAAAGTAAAACCTATTTGCTGAGTTGAATCAAGATCATAAACTTCACTAGTTTCATTTAAACCAAAGTTATAGCCCATAATAATACTAATTAACAAAATAGCACTAAAAACCACAGCAAAAATAAATACTCTTTTACCTTTTAGACTTTCCTTTACTTTTATCGAAGCATCAAAAAACATCATAGCAAAACTATAAAGACCTAAAATAGCCCCGCTATAAACGATAATTTGAATTGCTCCAATAAATTCAGCATTAAGTAAAAAATAAAATCCGCTCAAAAAAACCATAGCCGCAGCCAAAGAACTAATAGCATAAAGCACACTAGTACTTAAAACGCTAATTAGAAAAAATCCCAATACCAAAACACTTAACAAACAAAAAGCTATCGTTTCAAACATTTTCTTCCTTTGGGGTATCTTGCTGTCTTTGCAAATCTATCTCGTAATAATTTGGAGTTTTCTTTACTAAATCATCAGCATCTTTTCTTAAACTACCACTTCCTTCAAATACCACTTGATTTTTAAGCTCATCAATAGGAGTTAAAAAATCTTGCTTTTGACCAAAATACGATCTTTGCTCTGCTGCATTTTCATACTCTTTACCATGTACAATAGCAAGTTCAGGACAAACATCAGCACAAAAGCCACAATAAATACAACGTCCTAAATTGATACTATAATTTTCAACCTTTTTACGTCCATCTTCGCTTAAACTTGTTTCCATTCTTATGCAATTGCTAATGCAAATTTTTTCGCACAATCCACAACCAATACAACATTCATTTTCACTTTCAATAAAACGCATCAAACGATGTACCGCACGGTAGCGATTATCTAAAGCAACTTTTTCCATAGGGTATTTAATCGTTGCGCTATTATTTTTTTTAAACATTTCTCTTAATACGACAAACAAACCTACAAAAAGTTCTGTATTTAAAGAACGCTTGATTACTTGTATGAATTTTTCATAAGCATTTTGAGGATTTTTACGCTCAAAATCTACTTTAAAATAACCTTTTTTCATTGTTTTTCCTATATCACAAGTACTAAAGCACTAATTAATAAATTTAAAACCGCTAAAGGAATTAAAATCAAATAACACATTCTCATTACTTGATCAGGACGCAGTTGCGGAAAAGCCCCTCTAGCCCAAAAATACCAAAAGAACACAAAAGACACTTTCAAAAGCATCATAATAGCCCCTGGTATAATCCAAAAATCATTAAATCCACCCAAAAATAAAAGCGATATCATAATCGCTCCGGTAATCATGGCTGTATATTCTCCGATAAAAAACATACCCCATCTAAGCCCACTATATTCAGTGCCATAACCTGAAACAAGTTCAGTTTCGTTTTCACTTAAACAAAGTGGGGTTCTATTAGTTTCTATAAAAATGGCTATTACAAATAAAATAAAAGCCAAAGGTTGTTTAAAAATAAGCCAAGAAAGTATGCCTTCACTTTGATAATTATTAATATCTACCAAAGACAAAGAACCAACAAGCATTACCACACATACCAAAGAAAGACCTGCAACACTCTCATAAGAGATAATAGAAACAAGCCCTCTTGCCCCACCTAACAATGACCATTTATTATTACTTGCCAAGCCTCCTAAAAAAATAGCATAAAAACTAACCCCGCCCATGCCTATGACAAATAGTAAGGCCACATTAATATCAGCAATAATAGGGCGAATCACTCTACCAAATAAAGTAAATTCAGGAAAAATAGGAATAGCTGCAATTGCCACAAAAGCACAAATTGCTGCAATCAATGGAGCGATTAAAAACACCACTTTTTGAGCATAAGTTGGCACTATATCTTCTTTAGTAAAAAGCTTAATCATATCAGCAACTACTTGAAGCAATCCAAAAGGACCTACCATATCAGGTCCCAAACGACGATGAAATAAAGCTAAAGCCTTTCTTTCAAGATAAGTTGCCAAGCCTGCTAAAGTAGCAAAAATAGCTATAACAAGCACGCATTTGATAATTGTTTCTATAATAAAAAAAGTAATATCACTCATATTTTAGCTCCTGCTTTTTCAAGCCAAACTTTTGCATATCGAGCATTATCAAATAAAGATTTAAAATCAATCTTACTATCATAATCCCCCAAATACGCACCATTTTCTAAAGATTCATCACATTTTACACTTATAGCAATTTGAGTTTTTTCATTTTTTAAAATAACACTATCATCTTGATTTAAATCAAATTTTTGCATTAAATCAAGCGATAAAAATAAAGCTCCAACCTCATTAAAAGCTCTATTACTAAGCTTTGAAAACTGATGAATGCGATTTGCATGATATAAGGTTAAATTTCCTTCATTTTGTTCTTTGACTTCTTGGGTGTTTAATATTTTTTCAAACTCAAAATGAGAAAAATCAAGCTCATAGCCTCTATGATTTACCCCACCATTATCATAATGATTTTCTAACTCATCAAAATCAATTGCCCTAAAGCCTTTATTTTGTGGTAAAAATTTAGTATAGTTGATTGTAAATTCTTCATCAAAACCTAAAGCATTTGCTAAATCATTTAAAAAATAACCTTTAAATTCTAAAGCTGCATTTGTAGGAACTAATCTTTTGTCATAATTTACAAAGCTACCTTCTTGTTGATTTAAACTAGAACTTGCAAGATCAAAATGCCCATCATAAGAAAAAGTAAAATCACCTTTTTCATTATAACCTAGTGTTTTTCCCGCTTGAAAATCTTGACTTAAATCACAAATCAAACTCACACCTAAAGTATTAGTGCAAGTTGGATTTAAAAAGACTTTAAAATCGGTATATTTTTGCACCAAAGCACAAAGTTTTGCTAGCTTTGCACTTTGCTCATCATAGTAAAAATCACTTCCTATAATAAGTGTAAATTTTTGCTTTTTAGCTAATAAAGTTTCTAAAATATCCTCATCTATGCCAAGATTTTTCGCATAATTTGATCTTTGCACCTCTATGCTTTTTTTAATTTTTTTAGGCACAAGCTTTTTAACTTCTTCTATAATAGTTTCGCCATTTTCATTTTGCTTTTCTATCTTTTCAATAACTTCTTCATTGATAGTTTCTTCAATTTCTTTAGTGCCTTGATAATACGCATTTTCTAATGTATTTTTAAAATCTTGCGGAAACTCTTTAGCAAATTTTTGCAAGATAAACAATAAAATATTTTCATTATCTTTAATATCATGATTAATCTGCAAGAAATTTTTAGAGTATTTATCCACACCTTTATCTTTTATAGGGTGAAAATATAGCCCTGCGCCTTTATTCATCACTAAAGCATTATTAACTTTATATCCTAGCGTTGGCGCATCATAGCGTAAAAATGAACCTACGATGATTAAAAAATCACTTTGAGTGATATCATCTGTATTTGCATTATACATTGCATTTGCATTTTGATAAAAACAAGCTAGAAAATCTTGGAATTTTTTAGCTTCATGATTTATAAGATTAAGATTAAATTTTTTACTTAAATTTTGCAAGATTAAAGCTTCTTCGTTAGTAATAAAACTATTAAATAAAATATTTTTTATTTCATCATTTTTTATCATATTTACTAGTTTTTCAAAGGCTTTTTCATCTTTATCTTGAACTTCATTTTGGGTATTAAAACCATATCTTGCAGCTTTATTTAGCGTAGCAAAAGCAAAATCATTACTCACTCTATAAATTTTTTCTTTTTGATTATTAATACTAGTTTGTTTAATATCATAATACATCAACTCACAATCACTTGAATGTGGATTGCTAGCTGGAATTTTCTTTAATTCCCAAGCATTAGATGTATATTGAAAAGCCGAACCCACCAAGGCTCCTGTTGGACATACACTTGTACATTCTCCGCAAAAAGAACAATCAAGCATATCACCACTACTTGGCGCAATTAAACTCTTTTGAAATTTAGTCCAAATCGCTAGCGCGTCTTTACTCATACTCTCTTTAAAACTTGCATCGGGCGCGTTTGCTCCTCTTGGAGTAGTTTTTAAAGCACTTTCACCTATTTTATCTTTACAAACTGTGATACATCTTTCACACACTATACATAAAGCTGGATCATAATTAATCTCGCCCCATTTTTTATGTTCTTTATGGGTATCTTTAATCCAATAATTTTGCACATTTACTCTTGTTTTGTGTGTAAAGTTTTGAAGCTCGCATTCGCCAGATTTATCACATACCCCGCATTGTAAAGGGTGGTTGATACAATATGCTTGCATGATAGCATTGCGTTCATCCCATAAATTTGGCAAATCACTCTCTACTACCATACCTTCTTTAACTTTAGTATTACAAGAATAAACCTTTTTACCATCAGCTTCTACCATACACATACGACATGCAAGTGTTGGAGAACAACCATTTAAATAACAAATTGCAGGAATGAAAATATCATTTTTTCTTGCGACATTTAAGATATACTCACCCTCATTTGCCTCACATTCTATACCATTAATGATAACTTTCATTTTATAACCTTAACTTGAGCTTTTGAAAAAGCAAAACCAGCGCTTTCATAATCAAACAAAGCCACCGTGCCTTTTAAATCATGATTGATTTTTACTATAGTTGTAAATTCTTGAGTGTTTATTTTTAAATTAATTTTATCCTCATCCTTAACCTTGGCAATCAAAGCAAAAGATGAAGAACAATGCAAATTTTTATCCTCTAAAGGTGCTTGCATGATGATAGTTCCGTCAAAATTATCAAGTTCTAAAAGTTCACTAAAAGAATTTTGTATTGACAAATTTTCTTCATTTTCATTAGAACAAATCAATAAAAGTTCAAATTTATGACAAAGTTTTTCTAAAAAATACTTAATATTTTCAAAGTCTTTATGTTGGTATAAATTTTCATCAAAAATAATACACTTTGCTTCTTTTAAAAACTCCAAAATCTCTAAAGCCTCTTCTTCGCCAAAGCAAGATTCAGCACTTAAATAACCCTCATCAAGCTCGTTAAATTCAGTATCCAAACTTATCTTACAAAGTAATGCAAGCACAAAAGGCACACTCGCAATCTCACATTTATAAAAGCTTGCTTTTAAATTTTTATCTTCTAAACAGGAAATATTGTAATTTTTACTTTTGTTAAGCTTAGCACAAAGTGAAGGATTTTTTAAAGAAAGCAAATCCACAAAACACAAAGCATTTAAGCCTTCTTGATATTTTGCTAATTTCATTGTCCTACCTTTTTAAAAACTATAGTCCAATCTACTTGATTAAATTTTAAAGAATTTAAAAGTTCACAATTTCGCTCTTTTATGAAAGCAAAACTTTTTTCTACATTAGAAAAATCTCCTATTTCAAACAAAACCACTAAAACTTCACCCATATAGGCTTTTTGAATGATTTGTTCTAAATCCTTAAATAAATCTTGACTTTTTCTTAAATCCACGCGTCTCATCGGTCTATCTCACCTAAAACTATATTAATACTTCCTAAAATCGCCACCGCATCAGCCAAATATGACCCTACAAGCATTTCTTCTAAAAATGCACAATGAAAAAAACTTGGGGTTCTAGCTCTTAATCTATATGGCCTACCGCTACCATCTGAGTGGATAAAAAATCCAAGTTCGCCTTTTGGACTTTCAGTTGGTACATACACCTCTCCTTTTGGTGGTTTTAAGCCTTGGGTTACTAGGACAAAATGTTGCATAAGCGAATAATTTTGTGTCATGATTTGCTCTTTTGAAGCACTTACATACTCAGGATGATTGCATAAAATTTCAAGCGGAGTATCTTGATAAAGCTTAGCACATTGAACTAAAATTTTTAAACTTTCTCTAAATTCTTGCATATAAACTTTATATCTTGCATAAGAATCACCCATTTTAGCCACAGGTACGCCAAAATCTACCTCATCATAAAGCAAATAAGGTTCTTCTTTTCTAACATCATAAGCAATCCCGCTTCCTCTTAGCATAACCCCGCTACAACCCCAACTTAGCGCTTGTTCTTTACTTACCACTCCTACATTTTCAGTTCTTGCACGCCAAATTCTATTATCATCAAGCAAGGCTTCATAATCTTTTATATCATTTGGAAATTTATTGCAAAATGCCAAAAGCTCATCTAAAAAACCTTCAGGTAAATCAAGCATTACCCCGCCTATTCTCATAGATGAATGTGTAAGTCTTGCCCCACAATATTTTTCTATTAGATCAAGCACATATTCACGCTCTCTAAAGCAATATAAAAATACTGTCATCGCACCAATATCAAGAGCATGTGTAGCAAGCCATAGCAAATGCGAAGCAATGCGGTTTAACTCAAGCAAAATCATCCTTATCACACTTGCTCTGCGTGGAATTTCCAAACCACAAAGTTTTTCCACAGCAGCTACATAGGCATAATTATTTGCACTAGCTGCGATATAATCCATTCTATCGGTAGTTGGGATAAACTCTTGATAGATCATATTTTCAGCCATTTTTTCCATACCACGATGCATATAGCCTATGCAAGGAGCAGCCTTGGTGATTTCTTCTCCATCAAGTTCTAAAATAAGGCGTAAATTTCCATGAGCGCTAGGGTGTTGGGGACCAAGATTTACTATCATAGTACCATCTTCACGCTCAAAGCTTATATTTTCATAATAAGGTTTTAATTTAGTAGAAATTTGCATTTTATCTTCTCTTATCTAAAATTTTTATTTGCGTTCTTTTAGCTTTTTTCACAAAAGGCACGCCACCTTCTTCTTGATATTCTTGTAGGTATTTATCTTCTCTTGGGGCTTCGCCTTTACCAACCTCATGATAAATTCTGCTAAAGTTTAGCGTGTCTTTTTCATCTACAAAACCTGGATCTCTATTTTCCTCACCTACAGCCTCGCGATATTCTTTTCCAAAAATTTTATCTATCTCGTACCATTTAGCAAATTCATCACCATGCAAAGGATAGCTTTTTAAAAAAGGATGTCCATACCAATCATCAGGCATTAAAAGTCTTTTTAAATTCGGATGATTGATAATGAAAATTCCAAACATATCATATATTTCTCTCTCACACCAATTAGCACCCTTAAAAACACTCATAACACTTTGAAGTCTTTCTTTTAAACCAACGAAAGTCTTTATTCTCACTCTTAAATTTTTCTCCATATTTAAAAGCTGATAATATACTTCAAAACCTTGTTTTTGAGCGACAAAATCAATCGCACTTGCATCAGTAAAACAACTATAACCTAAATTTTTAAGCTTGCTAAGAATAGCAACATTATCATCTTTATTTATTTCAATCACCCAAAAATCAAGCTCTATAAAAGAATTTTTTAACTCAAATTCTTGGCTTAAAATTTGATGATCACTCTCAAAAACACTACTCTCTGTACTTAGTTTTTTAGTTGCAGATGCATGGTAAAATCTATCTTCATAATAATTTTTTAGCTGAGCATTTTTCTTATCGCTATATTTTCTCATCATATAAGCCTTTTTGGAGCTATTTTTCTGCTTGCTTTTTCTTTACGAATTCTTTTTTGCAAAATCATCAAAGCAAATTGAAAAGTTTCAGGGCGTGGGGCGCAACCTGGTACATAAATATCAACAGGAATGATTCTATCTACCCCTTGAACGGTAGAATAAGTATTAAACATACCACCGGTATTTGCACAAGAACCCATAGAAATAACCCATTTAGGATCAGGCATTTGATCATAAAGTCTTCTTGTAAATTCAGCATGTTTTTTGCTTAAAGTACCCGCTATAATCATTACTTCAGATTGTCTTGGACTTGCTCTAAAAATCGTTCCAAATCTATCAAAATCATATCTTGCACCACCTGCTGCCATCATTTCAATAGCACAACAGGCAAGCCCATAAGATAGTGCCCATAAAGAATTACTCCTACCCCATTGCACTAACTTATCAACCGTAGTTAAAACAACTGGTGCATTGCTCATTTTTTGATACTCTGCCATGCGAATGCTCCTTTTTTATAAGCGTATAAAAAACCTATTGCAAGCAATAAAATAAAAACAAATACTTCTACTAAGGCAAATAAAGATAGGCCATAATTTGAAAGCTCTGCGGTTAAATCTTTAAAAATTACCGCCCAAGGAAATAAAAACACCACTTCAATATCAAGCAAAATAAAAATCAAAGCAAAAACAAAGAATTGAGAATTAATTTTGTTTGCTTGCTTAGAAGCCATAGGCCCACACTCATAAATCCCAAGTCCTAGTTTTTTTCTATTATGAGAGGCGAGTTTGGATCCTATTTTAGAAGAAATGTACACCAAAGTAAAAAATATAACACTTGCAATAACAAGCATTGCAAAGATGCCAAAGTATTGATGCTCTATAGTTGCGTGCGTCATAATAAACCTTTTATTCAAGCATAATTAAAATTTATTTTACTTTAACTTAGCTATATAAAAACTTATTATCAAAAAAATAATTTTTTAGGTATTTCAAAATGAAACAATTTTTATCTTTATTATAAAAACACTTTTTTATGGCATATATCTTGCAAGATTTTTTCTTGATGAGAAATAAATATATAAGTAATATCATGCATTTTTTGAAAAGCGTGCAAATAGTTTAAAATTTTATAAGCAGTCACCACATCAAGCGCTGCTGTGATTTCATCTAAAATAAGCAATTTTGGCCTTAAAAGCAAAGCTCTAATCAAACCTAATCTTTGGCTTTGACCACCACTTAGCTTAGAGGGTTTTAAATTTAAAATATCTTTTTCAAGTTCAAAAGCATCAAAAAGTTTAAAAAGCTCTTCAAAATCAGGCTTAAGTTTAAAATTTTCATATACATCAAGTAAAAGTCTTTTAGTGCTTTTATAAGGATTTAAAGCTAGCTTTTGATCTTGGAAAACATATTGAATTTTTTGGCGTAATTTTCTTTGAGTATTAAAATCTAAATTTAATATATTTTCATTTTCAAATAAAACTTTTCCAGTATTTGCTCGTTCAAGCATACAAAGAATTTTAGCTAGAGTGCTTTTGCCACTACCACTTTCCCCACAAAGCAATAAATTCTCATTTTGATTTAAAGAAAAACTCACATCTTTAAAAACAAAAATTTCTTCTTCTTTTAAATACCAGTGTTTTTTAAATTTATAAGATTTGCTTAAATTTTTAACTTCTAAAAACATTTTCATTCTCAAAATAATTTAACAATTCTTTGGCAAAAATACCTTTTGGATTGTTTAAAAACTCTTTCATAGGCATTTGATAAAGCAAAGTTTTATCTTCTATGATGGCCACCTCATCGCAAAGCTCTTTGGCTAAATTTATATCATGCGTGATGAAAATGAGATTTTTAAATTGTGCTTTTAACTCTTTTAAAATAGTGATGATTTTTTCTTCATTAGCCCTATCAAGAGAACTTGTAATCTCATCACACAATAAATACTTAGCCTCGCTTAACAAAGCTAGCGCTATTTGAATACGTCTTGCCATACCACCACTTAACTGATATATAAAAGAATGCCACAAAAGATCATGATTTTTAAGCCCTAAACACTCAAAATAATAAAAGGCCTTTTCTTTAATCTCTTTTGTGCTTAAATTAGTATGAGTTTTTAAAACTATATTAAAATAACTCCCTATATCAACAAGAGGATAAAAACTCCCATAAACATCTTGAAAAAGCAAATTTACCTTAGCTCTTAATGCATTTAGTTCTTTTTCTTTTAAATTTAAAATATCTTTTTGATCTATCTGAAATTTTTGTGCATTGAGTTTATAGTGTTTATCAAAAAGCTTAATCATGCTTTTTAAAAGCAAGCTTTTTCCCGCTCCACTTTTACCCATGATAGCCAAAGCTTTGCCATCTTCTAAATTAAGATTTACATCCTTTAGTAAGATTTTATCTTTAAAGCTAAGATTTAAATTTGCAATTTCTATCATGCTTTAATCTCTTCTTGCAAATCATTACCCAAAGCAAGCAAAGGCAAAATAAGCATAAGTATAAAGGCTACTGGAAAAACTATCATCCACCAAAACCCTAAAAACACGGCCTTACTTGCTTCATTTAGCATATTTCCTAAACTTGGAGTCCAAAGCTCTACACCCAAACCAAAAAAACTCAAAGTAGCTTCACTTGTAATAGCATGAGCAATATTTAAAACAAAAAGCACAAAAAGCAAATTCCAACAAGCAGGCAAAAGCTCACTAAATAAAGCTTTCATCTTGCTAGAACCTAAAATGATAGCATTTTGATAAAACTCAAGTTTTTGAAATTTATTCAGTTGGGTATCAAGCACTTTTGCCACAAAAGCAAAATGCCCCAAAGCGATGATAAAAATCATACTCCACAAAGATCCCGCCAAAAAGCTTTGAAAAAACATAATCACAAGCAAAGAAGGTAGTGCTAAAAGCATATCAAGCACCCTAGCAAAAAAAGCATAAGCAAAAAATCTTGTTAAAAACACATAAACACAAGCAAAAAGTACGCTAAAAAATGCTGCCATTACCCCTACAAACAAAGAAACACGCAAGGCATATAAAATACGTGTAAAAACATCTCTACCAAGCAAATCTGTGCCAAAAATATGACTTAAATTTGGGGCTATTTTAGCCTTGCTTAAATCTACTAAATTTGGATCATAAGAACTTATTAAAGGTGCAAAAAGTGCTAAAATAAAACTTAGCAAAATCATCATCACACAAAACTTACGCATTAGCAAACCTTGGATTAATCATCTTGCAAATTATTTCTACGATCAAATTTACAAGCACCACCACCAAAATGCTAAAAATCACCACAGCTAGCACCACAGGATAATCTTTAAACAATATGCTTTTAATCACCAAATTTCCCACACCCTCATAAGAAAACACGCTTTCTACTATATAAGTTCCCATTAAAAAACTCACAAAAGAAGCACCAAAATACGCAAGTATAGAACCAAAAGCATCTTTTAACACAAAGTGCAAATAAATTCTTGTTTTGCTAAGCCCTCTTGCAAAAGCACTTTCTATAAAGCTTTGATTTAAACTATCGATCAAACTTGTCCTTATAAAACGCACAAAAACAGCCAAATGTGAAAGCACTAAAGCACATACTGGTAAAAACAAATGCCACAAACGATTAAACACATCATCTTCAAAACCAATATCTGCAATAGCTGAACTTGGAAAAAACTTAAAAAATACAGCAAAAACCAAAATAAGCATTAGTGATAAAGAAAAAGCAGGCAATGCAAAAAAACTCATCGTTGAAAAAGTGATAAATTTATCCAAAAAACTATCTTTATAAAACACACACAAAAGCGCCAAAGTCAAAGACAACATGAAAAGCACTAAAAAAGCTAACCCACCTAGTATAAAAGTATAAGGAAGCTTTTCTTTTAAAATCTTACTAACCTTTTCTCCGCTGATTAAAGAGTATGAAAAGTCACCTTTCATGGCATTAAAAAGCCAATTTTCATACTGCTCTAATAAAGGTTTATCTAAATTTAAATTACGCTCGATTTGCTCTTTTATTTTAATACTAGTTCCTTGAGGCACACTAGCAAAAACCACGCTTCCTTTAGCATGATAAATCATCACAAAGCATAAAAAACTTGCAAAAATCATCAAGAAAAACGCCCATAAAAGGCGTTTGAAAATGAGTTTTAGCACTAATTTTTGCTCCACTCATAAGCATTCCAAGTAAAACCTACCCCATGATGACCTAAAATGTGAGGTTTTATACCTTGGATATTTTTAGCAAAAACTAAAGGATAATCAATATAAGCTATAAATAAAAACGCAGGATCTTTATATAAAGCATCAATAAATTCTTTATAGTGTTTTTTTCTTTCATTTACATCAAGTGAATTTCTAGCCTTTGTTAAAGCCTCATCAACTTTAGCATTTTGATAATGGCCAAAATTCCATCCACTTGAGTTTAAAGCACTATCTTGAGAGCTTGCAAAAACTCTAAAGGTATGAAAATCAGGATCATAAGGACTACCCCAACCCACCAAAAAGCTATCAATTTTCGTATAATCAAAACTTCCACTTGGCTTAGCTACCGCTTTTGCTTTTATGCCAAGCTTTAAAAACTCACTTTGTAAGATATTTACCAAAGCTATTCTTAGTGGATCTTCACTCATAGCATACATTTCAAAGCTAAATTCTTTGCCATCTTTTTCTAAAACACCATTTTTATTTTTTACAAAACCTGCTTTTGCTAAAAGCTCATTTGCTTTTTTTACATCATAAGCATAGCTTGCAAATTCTTTAGGATTTGCCCATGATTTTTCTAAAGGATGATTTGCTACTTTTCCAAAAGAATGCAAAAGTGAATTTATAATAGCTTGTTTATCGATAGCATAATTTAGTGCTAAACGCACATTTTGATCTTTTAAAAACTCATGATTAAAATTAAACATCAAAGCACGATAATCAGCCGAAGGTTCTATAAGCATTTTAAAGTTTTTATCATTTGCAAAATTTGAAGCTAGAGCAAAATCAACCAAAGCCACATCAATAGAACCGTTTTTAAGCTCAATAGCACTAATGCTTGGATCTTTAATGTGTTTTAGTATGAGTTTTGGTGTTTTTACTTTAGCTAAATGATAATTTTCATTTGCCTCTAAGATCATATATTGGCCTTTTTTCCATTGTTTTAGCTTATATGATCCTGTTCCTATAGGCATTTGATTAAATTTAGTAGTGTTTAAATTTTCTTTTTCAAGTAAATGTTTTGGTAAAATCCCTACACTCAAAGCATCTAAAAATGCAGGAAAAGGCTTTGAAAGTGTAATGGACAAACGATAATCATCGATGATTTTTACTTCTTTAACTGCGTCAAAATTTACCTTTGAAGGCGAATTTAATTTCTCATCTTTTAAAGCATTTATACTAAATTCCACATCTTTAGCGCTAAATTTAGCTCCATCATGCCATAATACATCATCTCTTAAAGTAAATTCATAAACAAGCCCATCTTTACTAACCTTCCAAGAACTAGCAAGATCAGGCGCTAGATTCATATTTTCATCAAAGCGTGTAAGTCCTGAAAACACAAGAGCAATTGCCACATCGTGATCTTCACTAAAAAGAGGATTAATACGCTCTGGTTCATTCTCCACTGCTATAACAATCGTATCTTTTGGCGTAGCAGCAAAAAGATTTAAAGCACAAAAAAGCATGATAAAAAATCTCAACATAAAAGGCCTTTCTTGTAAAATAAAGTGAAATTATAACGCTTTTTAATCATAAGCTTTGGTAAAAATTTCATTTTTATCATCAAATAAAAGTTGCAAATACCTCTCATACTGCTTTAGTATATCTACGATGATTTCTTGTTCATTTAAATACTCTATATTATAACCATTACGCGAATCAGCAAAGAAAGTTTGTGGCTCAAAAATAAATTCTTTAGAATAAGTTGGCATAAATTTATCATCGATTATGCTTTGGCTTGCTTGTTTTTTTACTACTTGCACTCCATAGATAAAATCTTTTGCAAATTCTTTTTTTATAATCAAACTTATACTTGATTTTTCTTGAACAATTTGTGTTTTTAAGCCGTAGTTTTTTAGGCTTTGGCTGAGTGATTCCATAGCATTTTTGACTTTAGTATTTAAGAAATTTTGTATGTCTTGCTCTTTACTTTGTTTTAAAATTCTAGCTAGTCTTTCTTGCCAAAATTCCCCTGAAAAATACACACTGCTTTGACTAAGCTTAGTTAAAGAGTAATTTACATCTACGATTAAACCCTTAAGCAGTGAAAAACACATCAAACAAAGCAAAAATGCAAAAGGTAAAGCCACTATCATAGTAATACTTAAAATCGCTCCCAAACCACCTGAATACAGCAAAGAAGTAGCTAAAAGTGCAAGTACAAAACCCCAAAGGATATTTTGCCATTTGTATGGCTCATGAACCCCGCCACTGCTTAAAGAATTTAGCACAAATATCCCACTATCTGCTGAAGTGATGAAAAACAAAGCTAAAACCAAAAGTGCAAACAAAGAACTAAAATAAGAAAAAGAAAAATTTTGTAAAAAATAAAAAAACAAGCTTTCAGGTGCTGAAGTAAAAGGGCTTAAAATATCATTGAAATTTAAAGCACTATTACCAAAAATACTAAACCAAAGTATATTAAAACTAGTAGGTACTACAAGCACACCAAAGATAAATTCCCTTATCGTTCTACCGCGAGAAATTTTAGCGATGAAAAAGCCCACAAAAGGTGCCCAACTAAGCCACCAAGCCCAATAATAAATAGTCCAATTATTAAACCACTCTATATTTTCTTTTTCATAATAATAAGTCTTAAAGCTCAAAGAAATTAAATTTTGCAAATAATTGCCAATATTAGAGCTAAATTGCGAAAGAATTTGAATGGTGTTGGTTGAAAAAAGTACAAAAAGCATTAAACACACTGCAAAAACCAAGTTTACCTCGCTTAAAATTTTTAAGCCCTTTGTCAAACCACTAATCGATGAAAGCGTAGCTAAAGAAATGATGATAATTATAATCACGCTTTGTTCTAAAAAGCTTTGTTCGCTTAAAATGCCTAAATTTAAAAAGCCAGCATTAAGCTGAGAAGCACTATAACCAAGCGTAGTGCTAATGCCAAAAACCGTGACAATTAAAGCTAGCATATCGACTAAATTTCCCCAAAAACCATAAATTTTGTCTTTAAGCAAAGGGTAAAAAGCACTACGCAAGCTAAGAGGCATTTTATATCTAAAACCAAAATACGCCATAGCCAAAGCACATACCCCATAAATAGCCCATGGGTGAATTCCCCAGTGAAAGATAGTATGTAGCATAGCTTCTTCATCGCTTGTTTGCAAGGCTTTTTTATGTATAAGAGGTTCAGCCACACCAAAATACATAAGCCCCACGCCCATACCCGTAGCAAAAAGCATAGCAAGCCATGAAGTGAATTTAAAATGAGGTTTTTCATCATCATCGCCAAGCTTGATATCGCCAAATTTTGAAAGTGCAAGTGCGAGCATAAAACACACAAAAAAACTCACGCTTAGTACATAAAACCATGAAAAATTTGCAAAAATACCACTTTTGATATGATTGATAAAATCATTTGTAAGTTTAGGCAAGAAAATACAACTAAGACTTAAGATGATTATAATGCTAATGCTTGGGATAAAAACTGATTTTTTAAAACTTGTCTTTAGCATGGTACTCCTTTTTTGGATAATTTTCATTATACCATAAGCTAAAAACGAGCAAAAAACCTATTTACAATAACTATTATAATGCTTTATGAGAAAATCTTTCAGAGACTTAAGTGCTATGTGATTAAAATCAAAAATTTCAGCATAAGAATTTTTTCTTGCTTTTTTAGCTTTTTCATCATTTGATGGAGAAAAACCTAATGCTTCAAAATAAGCAAATCTAGCTGATTTTTTATGGATATTTTTACTATATTGTGGATTAAGCTTTTCTATGCATTTTTTATAATTTTCAAAGCACTGACAAATTTGTGCTTCTTTGGCTATGGCAAATAAAAGGGTTTCTAGTTCTCCATTTTCAAAATTATTTGGAAAAAGAAAGATATTTTCATCTTGTAATAAATCTTTACTTTCTTTTTTAATCCTTTCTAATGTTGAGTTAAAATTTTTATCTGTATCAAAAATAAGTAAAATTTTTTCATTATTATCTTTTACTTCTTCCATTTTAGATATAGCATCTTCATCAAGATGATTTTTTCCACATGGTATTATATTTGCATTTGGAAGTTTTAAAAAATTTAAATATTGTTCTAAAAATTCTTTATCATGCTTTCCTTCTACAAAAATATTAATTTTCATTATTTTCTCCTCTAGGATCTATCCTATCAAGAGTGAAATAAGCTTCGCCATTTTGAGAATACGAATAAGTCTTAATGCCTTTTTCTGTTAAAGCTACTTTAAATATTTTACTCTCATCATTTAAAATTTTTCTTGCTATGTCTAAAAATTCAAGACTATGAGTGGTAAAAAAGAATTGAAAATCTAATTTTTTTGATAATTTTAAAATACTTTTTAAAAGTTTTTGCGTGCTAGAAAAATGCAGACCATTTTCAATCTCATCTATACAAACGCAAAAACGCGTATGCCATTGATTTGCTGCTAGCATTAAAGCAAGTATGCAAGTGTATTTTTTAAACCCTTCACCTAAAAAATTAATATCAATCAACTTTTCTATGTTTTTAAGATTAACCAAAACACTATTTGCTTGTGTTTCTATATCGATAATTCTCTCATCAAAAAGTCTTAAATACCCCAAAAGCTCATCTCTTTTTTTCTCTTTTCTTACAATATCAATAAAATACTTCAAACCCCACTGCTCTATATCACTTGGAAGGTATAAAGCTAAAAGTGGAAGTTGCTCGTCGCTTTTGGTGGAATCTTGTATATCGCCATTAAATTGAACACTAAAATGAGAGTTAAATTCTTTTTTTTCGTGTATTCTTGTGAAATTTAAACCATTGATATTTTGCTCTAGCATAGAACTTTGTTTAAATTTTTCTTGAGAAATGCTTTCACTTTCAGTTTTTGGTTGAATTTGAACTTGGATGTTTTTTTCATCATAGTTTGAGTGTATTTTAACTGGTGTTAAAAAATCAAAATTATAAAAAATACTAGAAAGATTAGCAGGTATTACCATAGTGCGACGAAAATTTTGAATTCTTATCAAAGAATTTGCTTCTTCTTGACTATAACACATAAAAATAGCTTCTAAGATACTCGTTTTACCACAACTATTTTCTCCGACAAAAATATTAAAACGCTTAAAATCTTTGATTTCTAAATCTTTCAAACCTCTAAAATTTGTAATTTTTATAGTTTTAATCATTTAAATTCCTAAGAAAAATTGATTTAATGCTAGATTTATTCTTTGATTTTAATTATATATCTTTTAAGCTAAATTTTTACAATAACACAAAATAAAAAAAGCCAAGCTTTAGCTTGGCACTATGGAGTTTTTACGTGCGGTTTTTTGGAGTGAGAATATCACTAAAGCTACAAGTATAAAATACACCACCGATAAACTAAGCAGTAAAGGATAAGTAGCGTTGGTGTCTTTTTCTAAAAAGCTTCCAAACACAGGAAGCATTAAACTAGGTTTTGCAAGTAGTGCAAAAATGCAAACTATATAAGAAACACTTACAAAAAGAAATCTTTCAGGCTTACTATCAAAAACCATTATAAATACAAAAGTGCATGCAAATAGCATTATAATCATAAAATGAGTAATAATCGACACAGGAAATCCTATGTAATAAACCACCCCTACAAACAAAGGCAAAAGCAAAAACCATAAGTATTGTTTATTCAACAAAGCAACAAAAATCACTAGCAATACAAAACCGAGAGAAAAATAAATCTCAGTTTTAGATAATAAACTATCCAAGTTTTTAAATTCTTGCTCTATATTCAAGGATAAAAAATTATAAGTCGTTTTATTGTGTTCTTTAAAGATATAACTTTCGTTAGTATCTACTTGAATGATGTGATATTTTGCATTATTTTCTATGCTGGGTTGTTTAAATTTATCAAGCACAAAAGAAAAAACGCTAAAAAGCATGATGATTATAAGTAGATTATGAAACACCTTTAGCAAGTCTGTATGATGATCACAAAGTTTACGGTAAAAAAAGAGTTGCCATTTATCTACTATATCTTTAAGAGTTTTACCTTTTTTATTTTTTAACTCTATCTCTTTACAATAAAGCTCGTATTTGTGAAAATTTGAAGCTTCTAAAAGATTATTATCTTTTATCAAAGCACTTTTAAAATTTCTAAAAGAATCTCTAAAATCATTTGCATTTTGTTCTAAAAATTTTGTTTGATTGTTTGCATTAATTATTTTTTGTAAATTGTTAAAAGTAAAATCCAATCTTACATTTACAATATTTAAACTATCTCTTATAGTATTTTGAAAAAATTTAAAAGATTTTTTAAAAATAGATCCATAAAAAGATAATTTCTCAAAAGAATTTTTATAAAATACACACTCCTCAAAAATATTATAATTAAAATAAGCATTTTTGAATAAATTTTCATTTACAGTAATACCCTGAATTGAATTATTTTCGAAATTAAAATTAAAACATTTATTATAGAAAATACTTACTTCTTTAAAAGTATTTCCATTGATATGTATTTTACACTTTTCTTCTTCAATTCGAGAAATATTAAAATGTCCTTTAAAGATACTATCTTCTATTAATATATTTCCACTAGATCTTCTTATTGTAAAATCAATTTTAAAAACACATGATTGAAATTTTATAAAATTTTCAAAAAAGTCTAAACGCAAATATGGTATTTCACATGCAAAAAAATGCAAATTATACTTTTGAAAAATTGTAGCATCAGTAATAGAAATACAACTTTCATTGATTTGAAACAAGTGAAATACAGAATAATCACCAATTTGAAATTTATCTAAAAGGTTTGTATAGACTATTTTATCTCTCTCTACATTTAATCCATTTACTATATCTTCTATAGCTTTTTCTTTATCAAATTCATTCATTACTTACCCTCGATGATTTTTATTTCTTCTTCGGTTAGGTTGTAAAGTTTATAAACGATAGAGTTTATTTTGTCTTCTTGGGTTTTGGTGTCTGCATTTTTGTCTTGTTCTTTTAAAACTAAAATCTCATCGACTAAGCTTATAAGCTCGTTTGCTAATTTTTCATTTTTAGAATTTATTTTTGGTATGCAAAATTTTTCTATATAAGCTGGTTTAATCCTATAAAATCCACCTCTCATCACAACGCTAGTTTTTTGCAAAAACCACCAAGTTAATGATGAATTTAAAATAGCTATTAAATACTTATAATCTAAATTTTTATATTCTTCATTTTTAACATAACCATAAATAGTTGTAGTGAAATAAAATTTTCCGAGATTATCAAAAGCAAAATGAGTATTATTACAAATATCTGGACAAAGTAATTTTTCTATATTCTCTTGGTTTATGCCTTGTGTTCTGCCAAATTGATACCATTTTGCATTGTCAAATCTTCCATTTTCTCTTGCTCTTAAAACATTTTCACACTCTTTTAAATAACTCCAAGCTTTTGGAAATTTAACTTTTAATTCCTTTTCATCATAAAGAGACATTTTTGCTTTAGCATTTACATCATCTTGTTTATAATAAGGAAACAAAACCATTGAATTTGAAACAGGTTTTTCATATCTATGAAAATTATCACCCATTAAAAGTGGTTTTAAAATTTCTTTTTCTATCTCCACTTCCTTATTAAGCTCTTTAGAATATCCTTTAACTAGATTTTTATTTTCTTTGCAATCTTTTAAAAAATAAACACTATCTTTGCTTGTTTGCAAGCCTACAAAAACCCTAAATAAATCCTTTACCAATATATGTTGATTGATTTTTAAGAAAATTTCTTGATTTAAATTTTCTTCAAAACTCCAAAATGATGAAGATAGTTTTTTATTGTCTATAATTTTAAAATCTTCTTCTTGTAAATTAAAAATAAAATTTGACATTTCTTCTTTTGAGTTGATATTTTTATCCGTTTGAATAAATTTCAAATGCGAAGAATTATTTTCAAACCATTGTAAAGCGGTATATGTTGAAGCATCAAAAACCTGAAATTCCCCAAAAGATATAATCTTGCTAATCTTATCTTTTGCAATTTTTCTTAAATTTAACCCAAAATCAGCATTAATCCATTTATGAGGCATTATAAAAGCGATTGTGCCTTTATTTTTTATAAGCTTAAAACATTGCTCTACAAACAAAATATATATATCATAATTTTTACTTGCCACTTTAAAATGTTTTTTATAATACTGCGATAAATTTTTATCTAGCCCTTGTATTCTTATATAAGGTGGATTGCCGATGATGAGATCAAACCCTTGAAAGCTCCCACCCTCATCAAGCACTTCGCTAAATTCAAAACGCCATTCAAAAGGATTTGCACTTTCTAAGTCAAATATACTCTCATAAAGCTTTTTAAGCTTTTTAAATTCTTTCTTAGCAGCACTTTCATCAAAGTCAAATTCAAACATATTTTTAGAGAAAAATGCTCTAAAATTCTCATCTTTTTCATCTTGTGCTAAAAAATCGCCGTATTTTTTAGAGTATTCATTAGCGCCGTTGGTAAGTTGCTTGATCTCTTTGGCAAATTTGTCTTTTAAGCAGAAATTTTTAAAAGACTCTTTGAGGTTTTTGATCTCTTTTGTGATGAGAGATTTATCGGTGTAAAAGCCTTCTTTGTAGTCTTTGACTATGCGTTTGTATTTATCCATGCGTTCTTTGATGTTGGGGTAGTGAGAAAGGCTTTTGTGAATTTCAAAATAGCTTATAAGCGAATTCCCGCATTTTATGTTAATATCGATGTTTGGCAGGGTTTTAAGATCATGATAATTTGTATCATCAAAACTTTCATAAAAGCTGTGTTTTAAAAGCTCTATCCAAAGCCTTAGTTTAGTGATCTCACATGAGTTTGGGTTGATATCTACTCCAAAAAGGTTGTTTTCTATGATATCTTTTTTACGCTCAAAAAGTTCTTTTTGACAGAGGTGGGTTTTGTCTTTGTCAAAATCAGGGCGTTTATACTCTAAAAACTGGCCTTTGTGATTTTGCACTAAAATTTCATCATTTTGTACGCTTAGGTAAAAATCCTCTTCAAACAAACCAAGCTCATAATGCACCATAAGCATGACATTTAAAGCTGAAACTAAAAAATGCCCACTTCCCACCGCAGGATCGCAAATGCGTATGGAATTTAACAAGGCTAGTTTTTGTTCTTGAGGGATTTTTTCTTGGCGTAGCTGGGTTCTTAGCTCGCTTAGCTTGGTGGCATTTAGCTTAAAAGTATGGTTAAACTTATCAAGCACGACTTTTTCTATACTTGCTTTACACATATATGAAGTAATAAAGCTTGGGGTATAAAAACTACCTTCTTTGTAGCCATTTAGCTTTTCAAAGACATTTCCTAAAACGCTTGAGTTAATGAGTTCTTTTTGTTTGATGAATTCTTCGCTTTGCTCATCTGCTCCAAAATCAAAGCTGTCTAAAAACTCAAACAAATACTCAAGCAAACCTACTTTGCCTTTTTTGCTTTTGCCTTTGTCATCTTTTAACTGCGTGTGCGGGTGATACTCTAGCAAAGCGTCATTTTCTAAAGTGGCGATTTCTAGCGTGGTTTTTTCGATGGCTTGTTTTTCAAAAAGTGATGAATTTAAATAAGGCAAATAGCTAAATTTACTCTGCGCTCTTGTGTGCTTTTCTTTAGCTAAGATATCAAAGAAAAGGTGTGAAAGGGTAGTAAAATTTGGAATTTTTTCATAGTTTAGAAATTTAAGGGTTTTATCATCATTAAATCTAACTAAATTAGACTCGATAAGCTTTAAAAATAAAATGCGGTTTAGCCAAAGTATGATGAATTTTAACACCTCTTCAAAGTCATGCTTTGGAAGTTTGCTCGCTATGAGATGATAAAGCGTGCCTTGAGCTTGCTTGCTTTGCTCACTTTGTGTGATGATGAATTTAGAAAGCTGTTTGCTCTCGCTTAAACCTAGGATGTATAAAAGCTCTTTATAAAATGCGTTGTTTAGTGAGTTTGCGTCATTTGGACTAAATTCATTTAGCAAAAAGTCTTTGTGGAAGGTTTTAAAAATGCTTGCTAGGTTTTTGAAATTTGACTTTTGCTTGTCTTTTAAAAACGCCAAGTCGATGAAAAAGCCTTTTAAGCTTTCTTTGAAATTTTCTATGAGTTTGCTTGCTTCATTGTAAAATTCATCGTTGTTGCCTTTAAAAAGTGAATTTGAGCTTTGAAATTCTTCAAAAAGCTTTTTAAAGCTTGTGTTTTTATAAAAAAGCTCTTCAAACTCACTAGCTTTGAAAATGTAAAATTTATAAAAGTCTGTGATGATGATAAATTTCAAGCTAAAGCTATGTTCTCTATTTCTAAAATAATACAAAATAGCCTCATGTAAGGCTTTAGAATTTAGCTTTGTGTGGGTGATGAATTCTTTTGAGTTGGGCTTTTTAGCTTCGATGAGAACTTCTAAGTCTTTGCTAAGCTCATCTTTAGCGATGGCTAAATCAATCTCACTTTTGCCTTTTTGCTTGGTTTTGATGTGGGTTTTGAAATTTAGCGTGGTTAAAAATGGACTAAGTGCATTAGCCACAAGATAGTCTTCATTTTCACTTTGTGAGCTTTCAAGTCTTTTTATGTACTGCGTTAAAGCCTTACAAAAAGTGTCAAATTCATTTTGTGTGATTTGCTTTTTGCGGTAGTAGGGGTTGAAAAAATCTTTTTCATTTAACAAAGTAAAGTGCATTTTTAACCTTTATAAAAAATATTTTGTATTTTACTAAAATTTACTTTAAAGGATTGAAAAGACTTTGTGAAAATATAAAAACAAATAAATTACAAATCAATAAAAAATTATTAAATAATATTTAATTTTGTGATTTTTGTGCTAAGAAATTTTTAATTTTATTGATATACAATAAGTTTATATCAAAAAATATCAAGGAGGCAAAATGGGAAAAATTTTGGTTTTCTGCTTAGCACTTGTTTCTTTTGTTTGTGCTAAAAATGAATTTTTTACAAGTGAAGTAAGCTCACTTTACTTAAGCAAAAATGACACAAAAGCTGTTGGTAGATTGCTACCTACAAATCCTTTTGAAATATTAAAAACTGATGGAGATAAAGTTTTAGTCAAGATCACAGGCTATGTTAATCCTGCTTCGCCTTCTGTGCTTTATTATAACGATAGTCAAAGAATCATAGTTGCTGCATTTTCTAAAAATACAAAACTTGATTTTAAAACCTACATTAAAAGTAAAAATGGCAAATGGGATAAAACTACCATAGAAGTTTGGACTGATAAGAAAGATTTTACAAAAAGCAATAAAGAAATGTTTATAAAAGCAAAAGAACTTTATATGAATAACTGTGGAATTTGTCATAGCGTTCATAAAGAAAGTGAATTTAGCACTAATGGTTGGCCTGCTACTTTTAGATCAATGGTAAATAGAACAGGAATTGATAAAAAAGATCATTGGTTAGTGATACAGTATTTACAAAAAAATGCAAAAGATTTTAAGGAGGTAAAATAAAATGGGGCTTGATAGAAGAAAATTTTTAAAAATTGGTGCTGGTTTAAGTGTATTGCCTCTGGTTCCTAGTTTAGTTATGGGAAAAAATGTTGAAGCTTCAACTATAAATTCAGGTTTAGTAAAAAATGGAAGCGTTATAACAGCAGCACATTGGGGAATTTTAAAGCTTACCATAAAAGATGGCATTGTGATCAAAAGTGAGCCATGGGAAAAAGTAACACAAATTGACAATCCTTTACAACACTATACAGCAGATATGATCTATAAATCACGTGTGAAATATCCTTATGTAAGAAAAAGTTATCTTGAAAATCCTGACAACCCAAAACCTGAGCTTAGAGGAAAAGATGAATTTGTGCGTGTAAGTTATGATGAGGCTATAAAACTTATAGCAAAAGAACTTAAAAAAACAAGAGAGCAAAAAGGAACTCAAGCCATATTTGGTGGAAGTTATGGGTGGAAATCTAGCGGAAATATGCAAAATTGTAGAATATTACTTCATAGATTTTTAAATATCACAGGTGGTTTTGTAGGGACTACTGGAGATTACTCAACCGGAGCTTCTCAAGTGATCATGCCTTATGTTGTAGGCTCTATTGAAGTTTATGAACAACAAACTTCATGGGAAAATATTTTAGAACATTCTAAAATAGTAGTTATTTGGGGTGCTAATCCTATCGCCACTTTAAGAATAGCTTGGACTTCAAACGACCAAAGGGGTTTGCAGTATTTTGAAAAATTAAAAAATAGCAAGATTAAGGTTATTTGTATAGATCCTATAAAAACTGAAACTGCTAAATTTTTAAATGCACAATGGATTTCCCCAAGACCAAATACAGATGTTGCTATGATGATAGGTATGGCTAGTCATTTGATCGAAAAAAATAAAGTCAATTATGAATTTTTAGACAATTATACAAGCGGTTTTGATAAATTTAAAGCTTATTTAGATGGCAAGAATGATGGTATTAAAAAAGATGTAAAATGGGCAAGCAGAATTTGCGGGATTGATGAAAAAACCATTAAAACACTAGCTGAAAGCTTTTATGATAACCCTACCATGCTCATGAGTGGTTGGGGTATGCAAAGAGCTCATCATGGTGAACAACCTCATTGGATGTTAATAACCCTAGCTTCAATGATCGGACAAATTGGTACTAAAGGAGGTGGCTTTGGCTTAAGCTATCACTATAGTAATGGTGGGGTTCCATCATGCAAAGGTGGTGTTATAGGAGGTATTACAGCAGGAGCTGTGGGAATTTGGGAAAATGGAAAATTTAAGGGGTTACCAAAAGCAGGAGTTAGTCAAGGTGGTGCCGAATGGCTACAAAATGCTGCTAGTTATTCTTTTCCAGTAGCTAGAATAGCTGATGCTTTGTTAAATCCTGGGAAAGTTATAGACAATAATGGTTCTAAGATAACCTATCCTGATATTGACTTTATTTATTGGGCGGGTGGAAATCCTATAGTTCATCATCAAGATACAAACAATAATGTAAAAGCATGGCAAAAACCAAGAACTATAGTTGTAAATGAAATTTATTGGACTCCAACTGCCAAAATGGCAGATATTGTAATGCCTACCACAAGTTCTTATGAACGAGATGATATTACCATGAGTGGTGATTATTCTAATATGAATATAGTTCCAATGAAGCAAGCAGTATTACCAATAGGCGAGAGTAAAGATGACTATGAAATTTTTGCTGATATTTGTAAAGTGTATGGAGATGATGTATTTAATGCTTATACTGAAAATGGTAAAAATGCAAAAGATTTTATCAAAGAATACTACAATAGCGCTTTAAAACAAACTCAAGCTTATGGGGATGTATTTGAACCAAAAATGCCAAGTTTTGAAGAATTTTGGGCGAAAAACGAGCCTATAACTTTTTCTCCAACTATAGAAAGCATGGAATGGGTTAGATTTTCTGAATTTATCGAAGATCCTATCTTAAATGCTCTAGGCACTGAATCAGGCTTGATAGAAATTTACTCAAAAACTATCGAAAAGTATAATTATAAAGACTGCAAAGCACATCCAATGTGGATGGAACCAATAGAATGGCTAGGAAATGCTACCAAGGAAACACCTTTTCATCTACTAACCAATCACCCAACAAATAGACTCCACTCACAAATGTGCCATACTTCACTGCGTGAAAAATATGCAGTAAATGATAGAGAACCTATCTTAATCAATCCTATTGATGCTAAAAAACTTGGAATCAAAGATGGTGATATTGTAAGAGTTTTCAATAAAAGAGGTCAAGTTCTCGCAGGTGCTGTGGTAACTAAAGACATTATGCCAAATGTTGTAAGATTATGCGAAGGTGGCTGGTATGATCCAAATGATGAAGGAATGTGCAAATACGGAAATGTAAATGTCTTAACTATTGATATGCCAACTTCTGAATTAGCAAACGGAAACATTTCCCATACAAGCTTAGTAAATATAGAAAAATACAAAGGATTACCGCCTGAAATAACAGCATTTACAGCTCCAAAAGGTGCTGAATAAAGCATTCTTTCTTAGAAGATAATTTCTTCTAAGAAAGCTAGATTTTTCAATCCATATGTTGTATCTTATTATAGATTTTATTATAAATTAAAATCACGTATAACACTTTATAATACAACCAAAAACAAAAAAGCTAAAAATAAACCAATTCAACTAAATAACTAAATTAGTCAACTAATTTACTATTTTCATAACACATAATCCTAACCTAACTAAAATACGTAAAAACCAAATTTATCAGATTAAAAAAAAATATAAGCAATTAAAACAAATAAAAACAAAGACGTAAAAACTAAAACCTATCAACCACAATGGCTTCAAATATCAAATTAAAGTATTGCTATTAGAAAACTACTATCCCGCCAAAAAACCCACCACAAACTCACTTACAAATACACTACTTATAAAACAAAATCTATACCATCCTAACACTAAAATAATTTATTTTACAAGCTGAATAATAAAAAACCTAAAACTAAATCAAACAACTAAAAATAAGAATTAAAGCCCATCTGTAGTCAATAACCAAGCTGACTAAACCACTAAATAAAAACAATAAAAAAT